>CBINPH010000390.1:0-2670 GCA_966252445.1 uncultured Chitinophagaceae bacterium
CCTTTTCAGCAACGCATCCGCCTTTCCGTAACGGGAGACGATGCCGCTGAAGTTCTTGTCGTCCAGCCCCCGGGTCTCATACTCCACATCCACGTCGTACCAGCGGCTCAGCTCCTGCATGATCGTACGGATATTGGTGTGGTTGAAGAAAAAGGTACCGTTCTTCCAGGCCAGCGCCATATCCAGGTCGGCCGGGCTCACCGTGATGGCCGTATCACGGTCGCCGATGCGGCCCTCTTCTCCGGGACGCAGGACCCGGCTGGCCCGTCCCCTCGACATGCGCACGGCCCCTTCCGCCAGGGAGGTCCGCACTTCGCGGTCCTCGCGGTAGGCTTTGACGTTGAAACGCGTGCCCAGCACCCGGACTTCCGTCTGCCTGCCCTCCGGCAGGGCCGGCGGGATCTCGACGATAAAGGGGCGGCGGGGGTCCCCGCTGGCCTCAAAATAGGCTTCTCCGCTCAGCACCACGCGGCGCTCCGTCCCCGTGAAGGCGGCTGGGTACCGCAGCGTGCTGCCTGCGTTCAGCCATACGGCCGTACCGTCGGAGAGCACCAGCCGGTATTCCCCGCCCCGGGGAATGGTCAGTGTATTGTAGGGAGGCACCTCCTTCCCCGCCTCTGCGGGAGCGGCGTCATACACCAGCGTGCCGGCGGCGGTCTGGCGCAGCTGCACCTGCCCTTGGCGGGCCAGGGTCCCGGACATGCTGTCGCCCAGGAAGAGCTGTTGCCCCCCGGCCAGGGTCAGCACTGCCTTGTGCCCGCCGGGGCGGATAGGCGCCGGGGCAGGGGGCGCCGCAGCATAGGCTTCGGGGGCCTGCGCACGGCGGTTCATCGCAAGCCAGCCCAGGGCCGCCACGCCCGCCAGCAGGGCTGCTGCCGCCGCCCAGGTCCAGCGGTAGCGGGGCCGCCCGCCTGCACGGGCGCGGCGGGACTCCTCTTCCACCACTTTCTCCCAGACGCCGTCCAGCATGCGCTGCTGGAGATCGCTGCGTTCCTGTCCGTTCATCCATGCCTCGAGGCCGGGCTGGGCCTCGAACAGGTCGTAATAGGATTCGATAAAGCGGCGCTCCTCCGCCGTGGCGGTGCCATCGCGGTATCTCCGGAGCAGCTCCATGAATTCATTCCTGTGCATAGACGGCGTACATGTCCACCTTCTATAAAGACAGGCGGAAAAGAAAAAATCCCAAGGCCGGAGAAATTTTTTTGGCGGACCTCAGGACAGCGAGAGCAATATCCCGATCACGGCGAGGTGGGTGAGGTTGGTGCGAAGATAGCTTACTGCCCGTCCCAGCTGGTTCTGGACGGTCTTGCGGGAGAGCGCCAGGCCCTGGGCGATCTCTGCCGTGGAGCGCCCTTCCTCATAGAACTGCACAAAGATTTTTTTGCGGCGCTCCGGCATGGCGTCGATCAACGCGCGGTAGGCCCCCATAAACTCCCTGCGCAGGGCCCGCATGTCGGCGCTCTCGCCGCTGATCTGTCCCAGCAGCTCCTCGAAGGGAATGTAGCGCCGCTCCCGCTCGAAGAAGTTCAGCACGCGGTTGCGCACAGCGGCATAAAAATACGCGTCGAGGTTGTCGATCTCCAGCTGCGCGCGGCGCAGCCAGAGTCCGGAGAAAATATCCTGGGTAATGTCCTGGGCGCGACCGTGGTCACCCAGGCGCCGCAGGGCGCCGAGATATACCTTCTCCCAGTATTTTTCATATAACCTGTTGAATGAGGCGGCGTTCCCTTCCCTGATCTCCTGCAGCAGCACACCGTCCTGGTCGGGGTAGTTTTTTTCCATACCCAGTTGATTGTGATCACCTACATATCGCGCAAAGACATTTCGGCTCGTGAATGGAAAGCCCCAAGATAGGCATTTTATTTTTAGGTACGGCGGGTGGGCTGACGGGGCGCCGTGGAAAGCACAGGGGCCACGGGTTGCGGGAAGGGGCCGGCGGGTCACCAGTCCTTGCCATGGTATGTGGGGATGCCCTTTTTCTTCTTGTCCTTTTCTTCCTGAAGCTTCTTTTCCGCCTGGGCGGCCGCGTTCAGCAGCTGCTCGGCGCGCTCTTTGTCGATGCGGCTGGGCTTGGGCTGAGGATGCTGGTTCTGCTGCTCCTTGTTCTGCTGATCCTTGTCCTGCTGGTTCTGCTGGTCTTTCTTGTCGTTCTTCTTGTTGTCCTTGTTCTGCTTATTGCTATTCCCCCCGCCTCCGTTCTGCTTTTTCAGCTTGGCCTGGGCATACGCCAGGTTGTAACGGGCCTGCTCATCGCGGGGATTGCGGAGCAGGGCCTGCTTGTAGCTGCGTATGGCGTCTTCCCATTTCCGGCCCTGCATATGTACGTTGCCGTTGTTGTAGTAGGCGGCTGCCTGTTCCTGCGGCGAACGGGCGCCCTTCGCGCTGGCGGCGTAGGCTTCCCCCGCCTCCCCATACCGCTGCTGCAGGTACAGGGCGTTGCCCAGGTTGAACTGGCTGGTGGCCGAGGCAGAGTCTTTGGTCAGCGCCTTCTTGTAGTCGGCTTCGGCGTCGGTGTACTGCTGTTCGGCGTATTTCTTGTTGCCCTGGCGGATGAACTTGTTCGGCGACTGGGCGATGGCGCTGCCGGCCAGCGCCAGCAGCAAGGCCGTGGCGGCAGCGCTGCAAAGCAGGGAACGGTATGTGCGCGGTGGTATCATGCGGGCAGGGCGG
>CBINPH010000391.1:0-2664 GCA_966252445.1 uncultured Chitinophagaceae bacterium
ACAGCTCCCGTTTGGACCCGTCGAAAGTGATCATGGAGGGATAGGGGCTGGTCCGCTTATGATAGGTATAGACGGCTCTCCTGTACTGATCTTCACCCGGGCTCTTGACCCAATGCTCCCCGCTATATACCGACTGCCAGATGCCGTCCGGCTGGTAAGGCATGACGCTGGGGCCATACATCTTCTCACTCAGCAGCCCGGCCGCTCTCAGGGCTTCATCCCTGATCTGCTCCGCCGTCATCCGGAAACGGGGACCGCGGGCCAGCCAGCGGTTGTACGGATCCTTTTCCAGGTCTTCCGGGGTCACCTTGGAATCCTGGCGGTAGGTGGCGGACATCACGATCTCCTTGAGCAGGCGTTTCATGCTCCAGTGATAATCCTTCATAAACTTGACCGCCAGCCAGTCCAGGAGCCGGGGATGGGTTGGCTCGGCACCCTGCGTACCGAAATCATCGACCGTTTCTACGATGCCGGTGCCGAAGAGGCGTTCCCAGTATCGGTTGACCGTTACCCGAGCCGTGAGGGGGTTCTGGGGATCCACGATCCAGCGCGCCAGACCCAGGCGATTGCGGGGTGCGCCCTGCGGGAAGGGATTCAGCGAGGCCGGCACATCGGGCTTGACCTCGGCGCCATGCACCATCCAGTTGCCCCGCTCAAATACAAAGGTGGGCCGCCGCATATCGTCGGGGTTTTCGATCATGATCGGAATATGCTGCGGATGGGCGTTGAGCAGGGCCAGCATCTCCTTGTCCCTGTCGGCATATCCCGGCTGCCCCGCCCCCGGCAGCGCATGGCGGAACGCCATCCATTCTACGCCGCACACCGACTCTTCCGCGGGGATCGCCGCATTGCGGAACACCAGGAAAAGGTCATGCCTTCCTTCCACCGGTGTCACGGGTATTTCGGCCACCTCCTGTCCATGGGTGGGCGCCAGCGTGGTCCGTACCAGCAGCGGCCCCTGCAGACTGTCGAGGTGGATCTCCAGGCTCCCCCCCCGCCTGCCCGTCCAGTAGGACAAGTACATGCGGTCCCTGCGCTCCAGGGGCACGTCCGGCATCCGGCAACTGCCGTTGTGGCGGATGCCCAGGTATTTGGTGTCCACCAGGGAGCCGTTCACAAAAGAATCACAGACATGCGCATGGATCTTGGGCTCCACGGTCTTCAGGAAGAGCGCTGTATTGCGGACAGCCGCGGTATCCCCATACTGCTTTACCCAGGCGACAACCTGGCGGACCTTCTCCCGGTCCAGGGAATCATACAGGCGGAGGTCGGGGTAGTCCGCGGGCGTGTCTTCGTCACGGGTGTTGTTGAAGAACGCCATGAACTTGTAAAAATCCTCATGCTTGAACGGGTCATAAGGATGGCTGTGGCATTGTACACAGGCAAAGGTGGTGCCCTGCCACACAGCCCAGGTCGTGTTGACGCGATCAATCACTGCCGCGGTACGGAACTCTTCGTCATCGGTGCCGCCTTCATCGTTGGTCATGGTATTCCGGTGGAAGGCCGTGGCGATCAGGTCGTCATCCGTGGCGCCGGGCAGCAGATCGCCGGCCAGCTGGCGGATGGTGAACTGGTCGAAGGGCATGTCGGCGTTCAGGGCCCGGATGACCCAGTCCCGGTAGCGCCACATGGGCCGCCCCAGGTCCTTTTCATAGCCTTTGGTATCGGAATAGCGGGCCAGGTCCAGCCACATGGCCGCCCAGCGCTCCCCATAGCGTGGCGAGGCCAGCAGGGTGTCCACCAGGGTCTCATAGGCCTCGTCACCCTCCCCTTCCATATAGCGCCGTATGGTGGCTTCGTCCGGCAATACGCCGATGAGGTCCAGGGATACGCGGCGCAGCAGGGTGTACTTGTCTGCCTGGGGAGCAGGGCTCAGGCCCTTGTCCTTCAGGGCAGCCAAAATAAATTCGTCAATTTCATTATGCGTCTGCTCCGCTTCACCGGAAGCGCCCATGCCGGCAAAAATGCCGCCCCCATGAGGAGGCTCAACCGCCTTGGGGGGCTCATAGGCCCAGTGCCGGCCCCAGGGTGCGCCCTGCTTGATCCAGCGCCGGAGGGTGCGGATCTCCTTGCCCGTGAGCGGCGGATGCTTATAAGGCATGCGCTCCTTCACATTGGGCGTCGTAATGCGCCGCATGAATTCACTGTGCCGCGGGTCGCCGGGGATGATCGCCGGCTTTCCCGACTTCGTCTTGCCGAGAGCCTCCTCGCGGAACAGGACACTGAATCCGCCGCTTTGCTTCACCCCGCCATGGCAGGTAATGCAATGGGTATTCAGTATAGGTTTCACCTGCGTAGAGAAATCCACCCGCTGCCGGGAATGGTTCACCTGCCATACCACAGCGGCGCCCATGACCGCAGCAGCCGTTATCAGCAGATTCCTTTTTAGATGCATGTCCTCATATTTGCGCGGCGAAAGCCTCCTGTCGTTCCACGGAAGAAAAGCGAAAAGAACCCCTTGTCGTGGCGTCCCTGCCGTCATGGCATCGCGGACACCCTGCAGGGCACGCCAAAATACTCCTTTTCGGGCAAATTATCAAGCCCTTCCGGGAAAAGCGACGGGGTCTCTGGGCGGGAAGGGGGCTCCACGGGCACGCGGTTCCGGGCGCCCCTGATACTATAGGGCAGCCAGCGCCCGCAGCCGAAACGGCTGTCGGGCCGGTG
>CBINPH010000392.1:0-2642 GCA_966252445.1 uncultured Chitinophagaceae bacterium
GGGCCCCGGCCTGCTTGGACCAGTCGTAACGGCCCTGCGCGTCGAGGAAGCATTCTTCCCGCCGCCAGTCGCTGGCGATGCCGCTCGTGTCGCCCTGCTCATAGCTGCCGGCCCCGATGTTGAACCGCCACAGCGACAGCCCTATGCCGCGGGGGCTGCCGTCGGGAAGGGTGTCCAGGCTGAACAGCAGGTCGGCGATGCGGTTCTTGGCCTCCTCGTCCGCCCAGCGGCCAATGTATTTGGTGGTCCAGCAGTCCGAAGCCCCGAAGCTGTGGATGGTCTGCCGGGGGGCCGAGGGGTCCAGGCGGAGCAGGAGCCGTCCTTCCGGCGCCGTGGCCGTGTGGCGCGCCTGCCCGCAGCCCGCCAGCCACAGGGTCAGCCACAGGGCGGCCTGGCGGCAAAGGCTTTTGTGCATAATGTTTTTGCGCCCCAATATCCGGGATTTTGTCGGATAACCGCGGCGGCGCTCAGGGCAGCAGGCGGCGTACGGTGATCTCCATGGGATGGGCATAGGCGGCCCCGCCCCAGTTCGTCAACATCCTGAAGCGCAGGTAGCGTACGGCCGGCAGGGTATCGGGGAAGATGAAGGTCTCCCCGGCGGCGGCGTAGGCTTTGTCGGCGTCGGAGACCTGCCCCAGCGGGAGCCCCGAGGGTTTCAGCGACTGGCAGTCCAGCAGCTTGGTCCAGCCCTCCCATCCCCCGCCGGGGTCGGGATCGGTGGCGCCCCAGACCTCCCACTGCTTCAGGTTGCCCGCGGAATACAGGTAGGTGAACTCGGAGGTCAGGCCCCGCTGCCAGAGCGTGTAGCTGCCGAGGGAGGCGCTGGTGCCCAGGTCTATGGTGAACTGTATGGGGTTGCTGCCGTCGGCCGTGCAGAAGAAGCCGTTGGGGGCGTCCACGCTGCCGTCCCAGAGGCGGCTTTCCACCCAGCCGTAGCCGGCGACGGCATCCCCGGGCAGGGCATGCTCCGCGAACAGGGCCTTGTCCAGGCTTTCTTCGAAGACCAGGCTGACGTTCGCCGGGGCGGTGTAAAAAGTATCCACGCTCAGCGAGTCAGGCAGAAAGAGCGTCTGGTAGCTCAGGGTAGAGCCTTCCCGGAGGTCCGGGATCTCTGTGGTGTCCTGGGTGGCCGGCACCTGCAGGCGCCTTGTGGTCCCGTCGGTGGCGGTGTATTCCAGCAGGGTGCCGCTGAGGTCGCCCACCGCCGGCTCCCAGATGATGCGGGTATTCCCGTCGGTCCAGCGCGCGCTCACCAGCGGCCTGGCGAAGAGGGTGGACGCGTACTGGTCACCGTAGGACTGCCCCGAGACCTGGGCCTCCACGGAGCGGTGCCCCTGGTCGTCGCCGGTGACGACGCTGAACAGGTAGCTCCCCTCCGCCAGGTTTTCGACGATGGCACGGATGGTGTCCGTGCCCGTCCCCCGTTTTACGGGCACCCGCAGGGAGTCGTCGCCCCCGGTCCAGTAAATGATGCAGTGGGTGATGCTGGGGTCGGAGAACAGCAGCCAGGAGAGCGCGACGCGTTCCTGGCCCGGGAAGGCCTGCAGCGAATCGGCCCTGGCGGTGTAGATGATCTCCCCGTCGCGGATGATGTCGGCGTAAGGTTCGTCCATTTTGCCGCAGGCGGCCAGGCCGAGCAGGCAGAGGCAGAAGGCGTATCGGGTCATAGTCATGTTGTCGTGGCTTTGTGCGTGTACGGGAGGCGGCGGCTCATTGCTCGGCGCCCCAGAAAGTCATTTCCATGATGTGCGAATAGCTGTCCCCGCCCCAGTTGCTGAGCACGTTGACGCGGATATAGCGTACCGCAGGGGCGTCCAGCGCGAAGACGTATTCCTCCCCGGCGGCGGCATAGGCCCGGTCCTCGTTGGATACCTGCCCTATGGACAGCCCGGAGGGTTTGATCGACTCGCAGTCCTTGAGCTTGATCCAGCCGTCGAAGCTGCCGTCGGGGTTGGGGTTCGTGGAGCCCCAGATCTCGAACTTGCGGGGGTTGCCATGGGCATACAGGAAGCTGGTGGAGGAAATGATGCCGCGCTGGTAAAACTTGAAGCGGCTGAGCTTGGCCGTCACGCCCAGGTCGAAGCTGTAGTGGTGGGGAAAGCCGCTGGGCTTGTCCTTGGTGTCCTGGGGCTCCGTGTGAAAGCCGTTGGGCTCGTCGATGCTGCCGTCCCAGAGGCGGGGCATCACCCAGCCCCAGCCGGCGGAGGCGTCGCCGGGCAGGCGGTACTCCCGGAAGAGGCTCTTGTCCAGCATTTTCTCGAACAGGGGCGTCTTCTCCACCACCAGGGTGTCGGAATAGTTGTTCCACTGGTCGCGGACGAAGAGGGCGAACTTCCGCGGCTCCGCGGCATAGCCGCGCACCGAGAAACTGCCTTCGCGGCGGCTGGTATAGTAGGCCTCCGCCTCCGTCCAGTCACCCGAAGAGTCCGGGGTCAGCACATAGATGACCACGTTGGCCTCCGTGGCGTTGTGGAAGTTCAGCTGTATACCCCCGAAATCCTCTTTGACCTCCAGGGAGTCCTTGACGGCCCGTACCGGGGGCTGCAGGGGCCTGAAGGTCACGGTGACGGACTCCGAGCGGTTCTCCCCCCGGTCCACGGCGTAAACCTGGGCGGTATATTCGCTGGTGTCGCCGAAGCCGT
>CBINPH010000393.1:0-2637 GCA_966252445.1 uncultured Chitinophagaceae bacterium
TGCTGGGACAGCTGGAGGGCATGCAGGTCATCGGGGCCGCTTCGAACGCCTTTGACGCCGTGGCTTTCCTGAAAAAAGACAGCCCGGACATCGTGCTGCTGGATATCAACCTGCCCGACATCAACGGCATCGACCTCTGCAAAAAGATCAAAAAGGACTATCCGGCGATAAAAATATTGGGAATCAGCACCTTCAGCGAGCGCAGCTATATCTCCCGCATGATCGCCAACGGGGCATCGGGTTACCTGATCAAAAGCGCCTCGGCCCAAGAGATCGCCGAAGCCATCCAGACGGCCATGGCGGGAAAGCTGTACCTCAGCCTGGAGATGGAGCATGTGCTGCAGCCTTCCTCATCGGCTGCCCCGGGACTGTTGCCCGCCCTGACCAGAAGGGAAAAAGAAGTCCTGCAGCTGATTGCGGAGGGGCTGACCAACAACCAGATCGCCGAGCAGCTGTTCATCAGCCCCCTGACCGTAGACAGCCACCGCAAGAACCTGCTGACCAAACTGCAGGTCAAAAATACCGCGTCGCTCATACGCCTGGCCCTGGAACAACAGCTGATCGATCCCAGACCCTCCTGAGCAAAGGACCTTCTTGGCCGGCTTACCCATCCGGATGCACTAGTTACGGCAAAACGGCTTATTCGCCCCGCTTCTTGCCCGCCTGGCGGTGGGCCTGGAGAAATCGATAGACGGGCACTTTGAGCTTTTTACCCAGGGCACAGGCCGGCTTGCACAGGTGCTCCCGGGGTTCATAGTTCATGGCTTCGTAGCCGTCATGCTTTGCGATGCGTATGGGATAGAGGTGACAGGAAATGGGCTTTTTGAAGGATGTCTTGCCTTCGTTGTAGGCCTTTTCTATACCGCACTTGACGATGCCTCCTTCCACGATACCATAGACGCACATGCCCTGGTCGATGGTTGGGGTGGTCTATCCAAACTCGCCGTCGTAGACATATTTCCCCTGGCGGGCGATCTCCTGGTTGGCCCGGGCACTGAGGTATTTCCGTACGACGGGATAGACCTTCTCCAGCCAGCGCAGTTCCCCGCGCTCCAGCGGGGCGCCCGCATCTCCGTCCACGCAGCAGCCGCCGTGGCAGGCCGACAAATCACACACAAACTTCTGCTCGACAATATCGTCGCTGATCAGCACTTGGTCTATCGCCAACATAGTTGATTTTTTTGGGTAAGCTAAAAGGTCATCGCCATTGCAGGGTCTCCAGCAGATGCCACATGTCCTTTTCCACGAAGTCCACCACCGGCTGCAGGGAATCGGCGTTGGGCACGGCGTAGAAATAGAGGGCGCCCCTCAGAAAATGCCGGACGCTGTCCGTGGCGAAGAACTGTTTGGCCGTCGCGGCATTGCCGCTGACATGATAAAAAATGCCGCTGACCCCATGCGGGGTCCTGAATACTTCCGGCACGATCTGATCCGCCTTCACAGTATTCTTGAAGGTCATGGTATGGGCATCTTCGACGAGCTTGTCCAGGCTGTAGCGGGGGCCAATGGCTTTGTAGCTGATGTAGATCTTGCCGTTCAGGCCGGGGAACTCCACATTGATCCACCAGGGGTTTTCCGGCTTGCGGTCGAAAAATGCCGTGTCCTTGACGATGCGGGCGTATACCGGATATTCGAAGGAATAGGGGTAACCCGGCTCGTCAAACAGGCGGTAGCTCTTTTCGGGAAGGGGGATCCGGAAATAGCCCCTGGGCTTAGGGGCATAAGACGGCTCACAAGATGCCAGTGCTGCGACCACGGCCAGCACGGCCACGGCCAGCCTTCTCCTTATCCTCTGTGCTCCGACCATCAGTCAAAGGTCGTGATTTCAGGGTTAATGGTCACCTTTACTTTCCCGATCCGCAACTTGTCTATGTCGACGATGGTAAAATCGAACCGGTCATATTTGACCACGCTGCCCGCCTCGGGAAAGCCCCCGGCAATCTCCAGGATAAGGCCGCCCAGGGAGTCGCTCTCTCCCCGGACATCTTCAAAGCTGTCTGCCGGGATCTCGAGGATGCGGCAGAGGTCATTCAGCATGGTCTTCCCCTCGAAGATGAACTGGTTATCCTCCACTTTCTGGTAATCGAACTCCTCCTCGTCGAACTCGTCGCGGATCTCCCCGATAATCTCCTCCATGATGTCCTCCAGGGTCACGATGCCGCTGGTACCTCCGAACTCGTCCACCACCACGGCAAAATGCATGTGCTGGGCCTGGAATTCTTTGAGCAGGTCCTCGATGAGCTTCTGCTCATGGACAAAATAAGCCGGTCGAACGACCTGGTGCCAGTCGAAGCCATCGCCTTCGTCCAGGTGGGGAATCAGATCTTTGGTATAGATCATGCCCGTGATGTTGTCCAGGTTATCCCGGTACACCGGCAGCCTGGAATAATGCAGGCTGCCCACCTTTCCGATGAGGTCGCGGAAAGAGAGACTGGCATCCACACCGCTGACGTCCAGGCGGGTATGCATGATCTGCTTGACGGTGATCTCCCCGAAGCGGACAATGCTGCGCAGGATGTTCTTCTCTTCCCAGTTCCCATGCGACGTCACATCATAAAAGGCGCAGAAGACCTCCGCATCTCGCTCTCCCAACACTTCCCGAATCTCGTTCGGTGTCCAGACAAAGAACTTGCCTTC
>CBINPH010000394.1:0-2632 GCA_966252445.1 uncultured Chitinophagaceae bacterium
CTGGATAAGGAAAGTGGCCTGCTGCGCCTGGACCGCGTGCTCTACTCCTCAGTATATTACCCGGCCAACTATGGCTTCATCCCCCGGTCTTACGGCGACGACCATGACCCCCTGGACATCCTGGTGCTCTCCCAGATCGACTTTGAACCCCTCTGCATCGTGCAGGCCAAGGTGATCGGCGTTATGCAGATGACAGACCAAGGGGAAGCGGACGACAAGATCATCGCTGTGGCCGCCGACGATGTCAGCATCAATCATGTGCAGGACATCGCCGAACTGCCTCCGCATTTCACCGAAGAACTCCGGCATTTCTTTGAGGAATACAAAAAACTGGAACACAAGACCGTCAAAGTGGAGGAATTCCAGGATTCCACGGTGGCCCAGCAGATCATCATGCAGAGCCTGGAGGACTATAAGGCCTATATGGCCGGCCAGGCCGGTTGAATCCGGGCCTGGAAACGTCGCCGCCGGCACCAGACTCCCCGTGCCTGCCAAGGACAAGACGCTCTATACGGTCCAGGACTTGCGGCCAGGAATAAAGCCTACGGATTTTTTCCAGGTTGGCCTTCACCCAGTCTCTGTGTTCTTCCCGGACGATGGCCATCTCCATAAGCCTGGCCACCTGTTTGGCGCTCTCGAAATAATAAGCCTGCCTACCGAGTACTTCCCGGTTAAAAGGATTGCTGTGTGCAGCCACAATGCACCGGCAGGCCAGGGCCTCCAGCAGGGAAGGGTTGGTCCCTCCGGCAGAATGCCCATGGAAATATAAGCGGCAATAATGCCGGAGGTTATTCAGTACCGCCGTATCATAAAGGCGTTCCCGTAAAATGAGCTTCGGCCCGCTATACCGGCGGCGCAGGCGCCGTGCGTAGCGGCCCTCGTCCATGCCGATGACCAGCAAGGGGCGGCGACGGCCGCCCAGGACATGGCCCTGCAGCAGCATCTCCAGCTGATTTTCGGGCACACAGCGACAGATCACCAGGTCGTATCCATACGGCTGCAGGCCCAGTCTGGCCGGGGCTTCGGGTGGAGCAGGCGCCGGGATACAAGCCCCATAGGGAATGAACACAGACGGCGCTCCATGGCGCTCCTGCAGATACTGCCCAATGGCCCGGGCGTCGGCCACGAGCAGGTCGCTCTGCCGCAGCGCCCAGCGCTCGGCCTGGCGCAGGTATACCTGCGCCAGCGGACCATATTTGTCGCGGCTCCATTCAATGCCGTCCATGTGCGTGACCAGGAGGCTGCTCCGGGGGATGAGGCCGCCCCACAGGCTGCTGCTGGTATACCCCAACTGGAAAACCACATCAGGCTTTCTCCTCCGCAGATCCAGGATACAACGCAGGTCGTAGAGCATCTGCCGCGACTCCGGCATCAGCAGGCCCTGGTCGCTGCAACGGACGATGTGTACCCCCTTCCAGGATTTTTCGCGGTAAGGGTGGGAACTGGGATTGTATACCCAAACCCGGTGACCGCGTGCTGCCAGCAACGGTGCTATATGGCTGACAAACTGCTCAAAGCCGCCGTAGCGGTTGGGAACACCCCGGCTGCCCAGGAAGGCGATGCGCAGGCTCCGTGCAGGAAGGCTGTATGCCACCCCTTCCCGCCCCGGCCGCCGGTCGAAGGCGGGAAATACCGGGCTGAAGGCCAGTACCCACAGCACGAACTCCACGATATTGGTGCTGAAGCTGCCGGTGAACTGGTAAAGGAAGATGAAGGTGAAGACGCTCAGCCGGTAGTAGTTGCCGTACACGCGCGTCTTGAAAAACAGGTACAGGGCGCCGCCGAGCCGCAGGCCCAGGCCCAGCAGCCCGTAGGAGGCCAGGGTATCCGCCACGGCGTTGGGGATGCGGACCACCGGGGGCAGGTAGCCATAGAAATGACGGAAGACATCCACCCCCAGCAGTTTCGCCTGCCCGGGGCCGCAACCGAACCATAGACTTTTCTCGGCAGCGATGCGGGAGGCCAGTATGAAGGCCTCGTAGGTCCTGCCTCGGAAAGAGGTATCCTCCCCATGCCACAGGTTGTCCAGCCGGCCGAAGAGGGGGTTACCCGGATCAAACGCATACAGCAGGGCAACGCCGGCGCCCACGGTCAGGGTGAGCAAGAGGAGCTTTCTGCCCGGGCGGCGCCCCAGGCGGTACAAGCCCCTGTCTGCGGCAAGCAGGATCAGGGCCGTCAACGCCAGGCCACCAATGACACCCAGGGAAAAAGAGAGCAGGAGGGGCCCCAGGATGAGGCAGGCGGCGCGGCGGTCGCCGCGCTGTGGTCCGGACCACAGGCGCAAGCCATAGTAGAGGGCCAGGGGTACCAGCAGCAGCGCATAGTATGACGCCTCATAGGTGAACAGGCGAAGGCGGGGAACCGAGCCGACACCCGGCGATATTTCTTTGAGATACCACAGAACATGTCGTGCGGCGGGGAAAGCCAGGGCCGCCAGGGCTATAGCGGTCAGCAGGGCATTGCCGGTCAGCAGGGAAGAAAAGATCTGCTCCAGGCCTTTTCCCTTTTGCAACCATTGGTGCAGCAGGACCGCAAAGATGACAGCAGAGCCCAGCAGGGCATAGGAGATCAGGTAATGGGCAAAGTCTACTCCCTGATGCAAGTGCAGCGGCAGAAAGGGCAGCGTCAGGGC
>CBINPH010000395.1:0-2631 GCA_966252445.1 uncultured Chitinophagaceae bacterium
CTCGACCGAGATGTGCATCGACAAGCGCCGCTTCAGCATTCGCGGCATCGACCGCTGCTGGCAGCGCGGCCACATCCTCGCGCGTTTCGTCGAAGTCGACACGCTGGAACAGCTCCGCTGGACCTTCTTCCTGAACGACTATGGCGAGCTGGCCTCCCTCGGGGGGCCTCGTCTGGACTCGGCCCTGGCCCTGCTGGCCCGCGAAGCGCGGCGCCAGACCAAGTGGTCATCGGCCCGCAACGGGAAGCTCCGCCTCAGCGCCGGCTACGCCCTGGACACCAGCTCAGGCCAGCGTCGGGTGAAGGTCGTCGACCGCTACCACTACGGCGACTTCGTGTCGCCGGACATCCAGGGCAACCTCCAGAACGCCGGTGGGGACCTGAGCCCCTCGCTGAGCCTGGGCCTGCGCTTCGTCTTTCCCCGTGAGGACCTCACACGGGAGCTGCGCCTGGACTGGGAGCCCCAGTTCCTGTTCGACCGCAGCGACAAAGGCGCCCTGCAGGCCTGCCGCAACGACTGGCTGTCGGTGACCTTCAGCCAGTACAAGACCGGGGCCCCGGCGAAGCGCCTGGCCTTCACGGGCAACCTTTCCCTGGCCTACCTGCTGCGCCGCAAGGGCGATTTTTTTGACAAAGGCTCCCTGCGCCTGGGGCTGGGCGGCCTGAAGATGGACAAGCTGGGCCTCGAGCCGATCATCTACTTCCACGATCTGTTCCGAGGCGTCAGCCCCGGCATACGGCTCAGCGTGAGCTTCTGAGCCCTTCCCGGGCATGTCACAGCCCCTGAGGCCCGCCGGCAGCGGGCCTCAGGGGCTTCTTCGCATTCCGGCCATCTTCCTGTAATTTTACCGAAAATTACTTCACCTGTAAATGCCCGAGGAGCGAATGGATTATCTTTCGGAACTGAATGGCCCCCAGCGCGAGGCCGTGATGCACATGGACGGACCCCTGATGATCATCGCAGGCGCGGGCTCGGGCAAAACCAAGGTGCTGACCACCCGCATCGCGCATCTGCTGCAGCGCGGCGTCGACGCCTTCCATATCCTTGCGCTGACCTTCACCAACAAGGCCGCCGCGGAGATGAAGGAGCGGGTAGAGCGCACCCTGGGGTCCACCGAGGCGCGCAACCTCTACATCGGCACCTTCCATTCGGTCTTCGCCCGCATCCTCCGGGTCGAAGGACCGCGGCTGGGCTATCCCGCCAATTTCACCATCTACGACACCGACGACTCCCGGAGCGTGATGCGCGGCATCATCCGCGACCAGCAGCTGGACGAAAAGATCTACAAGCCCAATACGGTGCTGCACCGCATCTCTGCGGCGAAAAACGCCCTGGTTGGCCCCGGCGCCTACGCCGAGGACTTCGAGCTGCGCCAGGAAGACCGCCGCGCCGGGCGGCCCCAGACGGCGGAACTCTACGCCGCCTATGCGCAGCAATGCTTCAAGAACGGCGCCATGGACTTCGACGACCTGCTGTTCAAGATGCATGAGCTGCTGACCACCATCCCCGAGGCCCTGGTCAAGTACCAGCAGAAATTCCGTTATATACTCATCGACGAATACCAGGACACCAACCCGGCCCAGTATGCCATCATCAAGCTGCTGGGGGCCGCCCACGAAAACATCTGCGTGGTGGGCGACGACGCGCAGAGCATCTATTCCTTCCGCGGCGCCACCATACAGAACATCCTGCAGTTCGAAAAAGACTACGAGGACGTGACCGTGGTGAAGCTGGAGCAGAACTACCGCAGCACGAAGGCCATCCTGGAGGTGGCCAACCAGGTCATCGCCAACAACAAACTCCAGATCCAGAAGGTGCTCTGGACGGACAACGGCTCGGGAGAGCAGATCCGCATCGTGCGCACCATGACGGACAGCGACGAAGGGCGCTTCGTGGCCGACAGCATCGCGGAACAGAAGCTGCGCAACCATTTCCAGGACCGCGACTTCGCCGTGCTGTACCGCACCAACGCCCAAAGCCGAAGCTTCGAGGAGCACCTGCGCCGCAAGAACATACCCTACCGCCTGTATGGCGGCATCTCCTTTTACCAGCGCAAGGAGATCAAGGACCTGCTGGCTTACCTGCGCGTCGTGGTCAATCCTGTCGATGAGGAAAGCCTCAAGCGCATCATCAACACGCCACTCCGCGGCATCGGCAAGACCACGGTGGAGAAGATCAGCGTGCTGGCGGCACAGTACGGCGTCAGCTTCTGGGAGGTGATGCAGCAGGCCCGGCAGGCCGGCTTCCGCGCCGGCACCCTGCAGGCCATCGAGGATTTCGTGACCATGATCCGCAGCCTGCAGGCCATGGAGCGGACCCACAACGCCTACGAGGTGGCTTTCCAGGCCGGCAAGGCCTCGGGCCTGGTGAAAGACCTGTTCAGCGACAAGAGCGTGGAGGGTGTGGCCCGCTACGAGAACATACAGGAGCTTTTCAACGCCATCAAGGAGTTCACCGAGACGCCCACGGAGGACGGGGAGCTGCTGGACAAGAGCCTGGGCAGCTACCTGCAGCAGATCACCCTGCTCACCGACGCCGACGAGGCGGAGGCCGACAGCGACGCCGTGCGGCTGATGACCATCCATGCGGCCAAGGGGCTGGAGTTCCCCTGCGTCTTCGTGGTGGGCATGG
>CBINPH010000396.1:0-2621 GCA_966252445.1 uncultured Chitinophagaceae bacterium
CCGCGTGCTGGAGGGGCCCAGCCGGGAGGCAGGCCGCGATCCGGAAGCCATGCGCGGCCAGCTGGAGGCCATTTTCCTGGACTTCAGCAGCCGCCTGAAATCCCCGCCCGACATCCTCCCGTCGGAGGAGGCCCTGGACCCCGGCATGGTGCTGGCGAACCTGGATGAGGACCTGGCGGGGCTGGTGCGGGTGGCAGAGACGACCGACCTCTCCCGGCTGCTGACGGGCTTTCCCTTTCCCGGCCTGGGCTTCCTCACGGGGCGGGAATGGCTCATCTTCGCCGAATGCCATTTCCGCCGCCATACCAGGCAGCTGGAACGGATCGGCAGCGCCCTGCTTCGCGGGGAGCGCGCCGCAGCATTGCTGTAGCAACCGTGGAACAAGATGCCGCTTCCGACCCAACGGAAAGGGGGTGGGACAGCGTAATACGAAAAGGATATGCCGTGGGCCACGGCAGAAAACGGGGGGAAGGACATGCGGCATTTCCACTCCAAAAACTGACCCTCGATGAATACTTTCGTTGTCGTTGTGGCCGTGGTGGCCGCCCTGGGCGGCCTCCTGATGCTCGCGGCGCTGCTCACCAGAAAGGAATTCAGCATTGAGAGAGAGGTCCTCATCCGCCGGCCGCGGCACGAGGTGTTTGACTATGTGCGTTTCGTGCGGAACCACGAGAACTTCTCGAAATGGCTGATGGCAGAGCCTGGCCGGCGGCGCAAGCTCAGCGGAAGGGACGGTCTTCCCGGCTTCACGTACCGCTGGGAGAGCGGTGGCGGGCTGGCAGGACGGGGTGAACAACGGCTGCTCCATGTCCGGGACGGGGAAAGCATACACTGGGAGCTGCGGCTGAGCGGGCCCTTCCCCGCCCCGGTGCTCCTCAGCCTCTGCACGGCCCGCGTGTCGGAATCGGAGACCCTGGTGCGGTGGTCGCTGGACGGGGGAAGAAGTTTCACCCAGCGCCTGGCCGAGGTGCTCATGAACCTGAAAGGGGCGCTGGCCGGGGACCTGGAGGCCAGCCTCGCCGCCCTGAAAAACATGCTGGAATACCCGGAAGAAGGAATGCTGGCCGGAGGGCCGCCCCCGGCCGGGCCGGAGAGCCCGGAGGGCCTGGCCTCTTGCCCAGCATCCCTAAACCGGTCCTCATCAGCCTGCAGCCCATTGCCTGCCCATGGATAGCGCTACAGCCATAGAAGTATTCAGGACCGACCTGGAGTCGGCGGCCGAAGCCGAGCGCATCGCTTCGGTCCTGCAGCGGCATTTTCCCGCCGCCCGGATCCACATCGACATGCATGACGTCGACCGCGTCCTGCGCCTGGAAGGCGAGGGCCTTTGCCCCGAGACCGTGACCATGCTGGTCAGGCAGGAAGGATACCTTTGTGTGCCCTTGGATTAAGCTGCTCAGCCTTCGACGAGCTGCATCAGATACTGGCCGTAGCCGCTTTTCAACAGGGGCTTGGCCACCTCGATGAGATGCGCCCTGTCGATGAAGCCTTTGCGATAGGCGATTTCTTCAATGCAGGCGATCTTGATGCCCTGCCGCTTTTCGATGACCTGCACGAACGTCGAGGCCTGCATGAGGGAATCGAAGGTGCCGGTGTCCAGCCAGGCGGTGCCCCGGTCCATGATGGAGACCTGGAGGCGGCCCCGGCGCAGGTATTCCCGGTTGACATCGGTGATCTCATATTCGCCCCGCGGGCTGGGCTGCAGCTCCCGTGCAATGCCCACCACGTCGTTGTCGTAAAAATACAGGCCGGGCACGGCATAGTTCGATTTGGGCTTGGCCGGCTTTTCTTCGATGGAGATGGCTTTCATCGCCTGGTCGAACTCCACCACCCCGTACCGCTCTGGATCGGACACATGGTAGGCATAGACGATGCCCCCGTCCGGGTCCACATTGTGCATGAGCTGCTCTTCCAGGCCGGTCCCGTAAAAAATGTTGTCCCCGAGCACCAGGGCGACCTTGTCGTCGCCGATGAAGGGGGCGCCGATCACGAAGGCCTGCGCCAACCCGTTGGGCCGGGGCTGTTCCGCGTATTGGAGCTGCAGCCCGAACTGACTGCCGTCGTGCAGCAGGCGTCGGAACAGGGGCAGGTCATCCGGCGTGGAGATGATCAGGATCTCCCGGATGCCCGCCATCATCAGCGTGGACAGGGGATAGTAGATCATGGGCTTGTCGTACACCGGCATGATCTGCTTGCTGATGGCATAGGTGATCGGGTGCAGGCGTGTGCCGGAGCCGCCGGCCAGGATAATGCCTTTCATGGTTCGCTGGGTTGTTGGGGCAGCAAAAATAGCGGAATTACCGGTAAATGCCCGGGAAGGCTTATTGCCAGAGGCCGTGCAGGGCCCAGTACAGCAGTGCGGCCAGCAGCGCGCTGACGGGAATGGTCAGTATCCAGGCCCAGAGCAGGTTGATGGTCACGCCCCAGCGGACGGCGGAGAGGCGCTTGGTGGCACCTACGCCCATAATGGCTCCCGTGATGGTATGGGTGGTGCTCACGGGGATGCCCAGGATCTCGGTCAAAAAGAGGGTGAGGGAGCCGGCCGTCTCCGCGCTGACCCCTTCGAAGTGCGTGACCTTGGGGATGCGGGTGCCCATGGTCTTGACGATGCGCCATCCGCC
>CBINPH010000397.1:0-2607 GCA_966252445.1 uncultured Chitinophagaceae bacterium
CAAGGCATCCAACGACGCCATAGCCGGGGACTATGTGACCAGTCTCCAGGCCCAGACCCCCGAGACGAATGCGCATGCTGACCTCCGGGTATCGGTACGCACCTCCATCCTCTGGGGATGGCTGGGTGTGCTGATCATCCTGCTGGCCCTGGGCAGTGTCTATTATTTGTTCAGAAAATACGGGAGGAGGTAAGCCGTGGAACCCATTATCGAACTCCGGGGGCTCACCAAGCAGTACGATACCGTGCTGGCCGTCGATCATCTGGACCTGAGCATCGGCAAAGGGCAGGTCTTCGGGTTGCTGGGTCCGAACGGGGCCGGCAAATCCACCACCATCCTGATGATGCTGGGGCTGACGGACCCCACCGCCGGCAGCGCACGGGTCTGCGGCGTGCAACCCGACCGGGATCCGGTGGCCGTCAAACGAAAAGTCGGTTACCTGCCTGACAACGTCGGCTTCTACAACGACATGACAGGACTGGAGAACCTGGTCTACATTGCCCGCCTCAATCGCAAACGGCCCTCAGCGGCCCGGGAGGAAGGCATGCACCTGTTGGAGCGGGTGGGTCTGAAAGAGGTGGCCGGGCGGAAGGCAGGGAAGTATTCGAGGGGCATGGTGCAGCGTCTTGGCCTGGCGGAGGTGCTGATCAAGAACCCGGAGGTCATTATCCTGGATGAGCCCACCTTGGGCATCGATCCCGCCGGCGTACGGGAATTCCTGGACCTGATCGTGCGCCTGAGCAGGGAGGAAGGCCTGACCGTCCTGCTGAGCTCCCATCATCTGCACCAGGTGCAGCAGGTCTGTGACCGTGTGGGCCTGTTTGTCTCGGGCAAGCTGATTGCCGAAGGCGATATCGCCACCCTGTCTTCCCGGTTATTCGGCAACGAGCCGGTGCTCATTGAAGCCGGTGTGGACACGCCCGCGGAAGGGTTTTCAGCGGCCGGCGCAGCCAGGTTGCAGGAACGCATCCGGGGGCTGGACGGGGTGACCGAAGTCCGCATGGATGGCAGGATGTTGCAGGTGTCCTGTCGCCGCGACCTGTCTGCCGCCATTGCCCAAGCGGTGATCGAGGCCGGTTGGCCGCTGACTGCGCTGCACAAGCGGGAGCATGGCCTGGACGATATCTATCACCGCTATTTTGAACAAGAAAAAGTTGCCTAAACCGGGTCTTTCCCGCCCGATCATATACTCGCCTATGACAGAGTCAACCATAGAAAGAACATGGGGCTTCCGGCTTTTCCGGGGAGACAGGGACAGCATGGAGCGTCCCTTCGGGGTCATGGTTCGCAAGGAAGTGGCGGATCAGGTCCGGAGCTGGCGCTTTATCATCCTGGCATCGCTCATGCTGCTCACCTGTATGGGGTCCCTTTACGCTTCCCTCAGCCATTTGAGCGAGGCGATCAAGCCGGATGATCCCGACAAGGGCTTTCTCTTCCTCAAGTTGTTCACCGTGTCGGACGGTTCGATGCCGCCTTTTCATGTGTTCGTCACCTTTTTGGGCCCGTTGCTGGGCATCAGCCTGGGTTTTGACGCCATCAATGCGGAACAAAACAACAGGACGCTGAGCCGCATCATGGCGCAGCCGATCTACCGGGACTCGTTGCTCAACGCCAAATTCGTAGCCGCCCTGGTCGTGATCGGCATGATGTTCCTGTCGCTGACCCTGCTGGTCACCGGCATAGGGTTGATCAGCATAGGCATTCCTCCCACTCCCGAGGAATTTGGCCGCATCATCGCCTTCCTTTTGCTCACCGTACTCTATGTAGCTTTTTGGCTCAACCTGGCTATCCTGTTTTCGGTCCGTTTCCGGCAGGCGGCGACCTCAGCGCTCACCGCGATTGCCGTTTGGCTCTTCTTTTCGGTCTTCTACCAGATCATCGTTAACCTCATCGCCAGGGCCCTGCTGCCCGATCCCGCCTTTGCCTCGCCAGAACAGATGCTCCGGGCGCAGAAAATGGTGCTCGGCATCTCCAGACTGATGCCTGGCCAGCTGTTCAGCGATGCGACGACCACTTTGCTGCGGCCTTCTATCCGCAGCCTGGGGCCGTTGACCATGAGCCAGGTATATGGCAGCATTCCCAGCCCCCTGCCCCTGGGACAAAGCCTGATGATCGTGTGGCCCCAGCTCACAGGGTTGATCGCGGCCACAGTCCTTTGCTTCGCCCTGTCCTACCGACTGTTCATGCGCCGGGAGATCCGCTCGTAGGCGCCGGGCCTTCCCGCCCCGCCCGTCCACCCCTTGCGGGGGCTGAGCGGATGCCTTACCTTTACGGTCACAGCTATGCGTACCCACCTGATCCTTCTCCTGGTCTGTCTGTCCGGCAGCGTCCACGCCCGCGGATATGCGGACACCCTGTCTACCGCCATCCGCATCAACCAGCTGGGTTTTCTTCCCGGCGGTCCGAAATGCGCGGCAGTGCTGGCTGACCATTCGGGTGACTTTTTCCTGGTCTCCGCCGACCGCCGGGACACCGTTTACCGCGGTCGCCTGGAGTCGCCCGTGCCATCCCCGTTCAGCAGCTTGACGACGAGGAAAGCCGATTTTTCCGCCTTCCATGGCAGTGGCGTATTCCGGGTGTCCGTACCGGGCATAGGCTATTCCTATC
>CBINPH010000398.1:0-2590 GCA_966252445.1 uncultured Chitinophagaceae bacterium
CCGCAAGACGGGCTGTGCGGTCACCTGCGAGGAGCACAATGTCCTGGGCGGACTGGGGGATTACATCGCCCAGGTCTCCGTGCGCCATCATCCGGTGCCTATCGAGATGGTCGGCACACAGGACACTTTCGGCGAAAGCGGCACCCCTGACGAGCTGCTGGCCAAATACGGCCTGGACGCCCCGGACATCGTGGCAGCCGCCGAAAGGGCCCTGCAGCGGAAGGGCGTGAGCGCCGGCATGCAGGTGGCTTCCTGAGCCGCAGGTGGCGGAGCACCGCCGACAACGACAACCCTCATCCGCCGCTGGCGCTGCCGCTATGCCCATGATCACTGAAGACGATAAGGAGCTGCTGGAGAGGTTTAAGCACCCGGACACCCGGGAAGCCGCTTTTACGGCCCTGATGCAGAAATACCAGGAAAGGCTGTACTGGCATATCCGGCGGATGGTGGTGGACCATGAGGACACCAATGACCTCCTGCAGAACGTCTTCATCAAGGTCTGGCATCACCTCGGCAACTTCCGGGAGAACGCCCGCCTCTACACCTGGCTCTACCGGATCGCCACCAACGAATGCCTCACCTTCCTCGAGCAACAGAAAAAACGCGCGACACTGTCCCTGGAGAACATGGGAGAGCTGCTGAGCAACCGGCTGAAGGCCGACAGGCATTTTGACGGCAGCCGCCTGGAGTGGCAGCTGCAGCAGGCGATCCTGGCCCTGCCCGAAAAGCAGCGCCTGGTGTTCAACCTGCGCTATTACGATGAAATGCCCTACGAAGAGATGAGCCGGGTCCTGGGCACGTCACCGGGGGCGCTGAAAGCCTCTTATCACCACGCGGTGCGGAAGGT
The DNA here is from genome assembly GCA_966252445.1 of uncultured Chitinophagaceae bacterium. Lineage (GTDB taxonomy): Bacteria > Bacteroidota > Bacteroidia > Chitinophagales > Chitinophagaceae > CBINPH01. Next base: position 848 of record CBINPH010000398.1, read on the forward strand.
ACAGGCTACCCTCAAGGAACTGCAGGGATGAAACGGCGTGGAAAACAGCAGGGCTTTAAACTTTGCAGGCCCCTGTCGGTCTAAAAACAAGGCATGGAGAGCAGGAACGATATCGCCAAAGAACTGGAGGCCCTGGTGCCCGGCGCCTCCTGGCCCGCAGCCTACCCGCAGGGAGCGCTGCCGGCGGACTATTTTGCGCAGCTGCCCGCTGCCGTGCTGCGGCGGCTGTCCGGCGAGGAAGAGGCCCCGGCCCTGCCGGCCGCCGGCCCGGCGCCCCTGGCGGTGCCCGAAGGCTATTTCGAGGGGCTGCCCGCCGCCGTCATGTCCCGTGTCCGGCAAAGGTCCAGGATCCGCCGGCGGCGGCTCCGTACCCTGGCTGCCGCCGCAGCCATGGTGGGGCTCATCCTGGGGGCGGCCTTCTGGCTGCGGCCCCAGCCTCCAGCCCCTCCCCGGCCCCTGGCCGGGCTGGCTGCCGTTCCCGACGCCGACATTCTGCAGTACCTGTCCATCCATGCCAGCGAGGGCCTGGAGATGGCGCCTTCCCGGGAGGTCAGGGACCTGCTCGACCGGCAGCTGTCGGCCGGCGTCAGCGACGATGACCTGGTCCGGTACCTCGAAACCCATTCCCTGGACGGATATTAAACACCCTACATGTCATGACCTTTACCCCGAAAAGCCCGTTGTTGCTGCTGGGCGCAGCCGCCCTGCTGACCCTGGCCGCCGGGCTGTCCCTCCCTGCCCACGGGCAGCAACGCTTCTCGGCGCAGCCACGGTCCCAGGGGCAGCGTGAGCAGCCCCGCGGGCAGAAGAAGATCGAGGCCCTGAAAGTCGCCTATCTCACCAAACAGCTGGGGCTCACCACCCGCGAGGGGGAACAGTTCTGGCCGGTATACAACCGCTACCAGCAGGAAGTGGAGCACCTCAATGAACGGAAACGCCAGGGACGCCTCAGCCGGGCGGAGCTGAAGAGCGCGAGCAACCAGGACGTGCAGGAAGCGCTGGATGAGGATTTTGCCTACCAGCAGCAGGCGCTGAAGATCAAGGAAAAATACCGCAAGGAATTTGAAAAGGTCCTGCCCCCGAAAAAGGTGCTGCAATTCTACCGCGCAGAAAAAGACTTCAACACCCAGCTGCTCCAGGAGCTGCGGCGGCGGGGCAGCCTCCCGGGTCCTGCCCGCCCGGCGCCGGCCCGCCGGCCCCAGGACGGCCGTCGCTGAGCAGCCACTCCCTCGTTATACATATACAAAAAGTTCCGGCCGCCAATGGCGGCCGGAACATAAAAACATGGTTGGTTACCCGGTGATCAGCGGGCGCCCAGCGTATAGCCGAGGTTCACACCGAAGGAAGTGTTCCGGAACGAATTGTCCGAATTCCCGTTTTTCGCCAGGTTGATCAGGCCCAGTTCGGTATTCAGGGTGATGTTGAAACCGCTGGCCATCTCGTAGCCCAGCTGCACGTTGGCGCCGGCATCGAAACGCTTCAGGTAGGCGTCGTTGCCACCTTCGGACTTGAAGGGATCCATGTCGCTGCCGGAAACCTTGCCCGAAAAGCCGTAGCCCAGGTAGGGGCCTACGCCGATCAGCCAGGATCCGCTGCCATTGGGCATCGCGGGCTTGAACAGCAGATCTACCGGCAGGGTCAGGTAGTTCAACCGGACCTTCTCGTCGCTATTCTTGTCTTTGCCACCCTTCCCTTCATACATCAGGGATGGCTGGATGTAGAATTCCGGAGCGATGGGCAGGT
>CBINPH010000399.1:0-2578 GCA_966252445.1 uncultured Chitinophagaceae bacterium
AACACCAACCCATGAGAGCAGTCATTCAACGCGTGAGCCATGCTTCGGTGACCGTCGACGGCCAGTTGAAAGCCAGCATAGGCCCCGGCCTGCTGATCTTCGCCGGCTTCGTGGACGCCGATACCCCTGAAGACATCAGCTGGATCAGCAGGAAAATTGCGGGCATGCGCATCTTCAACGACGAGGCGGGCATCATGAACCGCTCGGTTACGGAGGTCGGCGGAGCGCTGCTGGTGGTCAGCCAGTTCACCCTGCATGCCCAGACCAAGAAGGGCAACCGCCCGTCCTACAGCCGGGCGGCCAAGTCCGAGGCGGCCATACCCCGCTATGAGCTGCTGATCCGACAACTGGCCTTGGATACCGGCAAACCGGTGCAGACAGGTGTCTTCGGCGCCGACATGAAAGTGTCCCTGCTCAACGACGGCCCGGTGACCATCGTCATGGACTCCGAGCAAAGGGAATGAGCCGGCTTGGGGTTGTATGGGGGCCTTAAAAAAAATCCCATCGGTGACGGGCAGGGTCTCGCCCGTTTCCGGGTTTCCGGCCTGGCCGGAGAAATACCCTTCCACATAGGTCCCGGTGATCTTGCTGATCACCACCGTCACATCGCCGATAAATTCCCTGCCGTAAAAGAGGCTGCTGCCGGGAAAGGTGCCCGGATGGACTACGGGTCCCGGCACTTCGAGGAGCAGCCGGAAGGGCTCAGCCTTGACGGGGGCCGGGGAAGACCCACCCCCGGTGCTCACCCTCGTCTCCTATGAGTCCTGGGTGATGACGGCGCCCGCAAAGCCCACCTGGCGGGTGCCGCCCATGGTGAAAGCGTCGGTGCCGCTCTTCGGGAGGCGGTCATGGCTTTTCTGACACGCCCCCCACAGGACGCCGAGCATGCAGGCGGCCGCTAAAAACTTATTCATGGGAGATCTTTGGTCATCAGTATTGGGCATGAAAACGCCCGTTCGTCACCGACTTTGCCAGCGTGGGGTCGATACCGTTAGCGAGGGTGGCGCTGAAGCTGCCCTCCAGCTCATGGCCGCCTTTGAACGCCGTGCCGTCGACGGTAGCGCTGTTCGACGAAGAGGCGCTGCCGCCGGATTTCTCTTTTTTGCAGCCCAGGGACAGGCCTGCCGCCAGGGCGAAAGGGAAAAGAGGATGGGTGTGATGTGCATGACAAATAGTTAGGTGAAAAAAAGAATAGCATTTTTAAGGGCATGGCCAGGCCTATGGCGTCACGGTGATGATGGCGGTGCCCATGTCCTTTTTCCGGGGAGCATGATAGGCGGCGATGACCTGGTGCGCATTGAGGGTCTTCGCCGTGGACCAGACGATATCCACGCGGCTGAAGGACTTGGGCAGCGGTGTAAAGCTCCGCTGCAGCCGACCCCGCCCGTCGTAGCGCTCCGCAAAGACGCCGCGCCTGTGCCGCTGTCCGTCGTCGTCGTGGAGCAGCGTCAGCCGACCGCCCAGGTAATCCGCATAGACGGGGCCGGTGCTGGTGTTGAGCGCCGGGTTGCTGCGGTTGCGCGGGACCAGCGCCTGGAAGGCGATGCGGCCGTCGGCGCCGACGCGGGTCAGGGCCACGTTGCCGAACAGGTTGAAGACGATGCGCATGGCCCCGGTCTGGCCCATGGTATAGATGGCGGTGCTGCGGCTCTGTCCCCAGAGCGCGATGCCGCCGTCGGGAAGCGGCACGGCCTGCACCCCCAGGTAGATTTCTTTGTCTTTCCCGCTCTTGTAAGCGGTTTTCCGGTCATGCAGCGCCTTCAGCGTTTCCCTGGAGAACATCTGCAGGTCCGTGGAGCGGACCTCCCCGGAGGCAGAATCGATGGCGATGGCAAAGGTACCTGCCGATCCATCATGGCGGCCCGGCTTCTCGTCCGCATAGCAGGTCCCCAGGACGAAGAGGCGGCCGTCCCGGCCCCGCGTCAGGAAGGCGTCGGCTACCGCATGGCCGGGCAGATACAGGCTGATTTCTTTGGGCCGGCTGTGGCCGGCCTCCAGGATAAAGAGGCTGAAGTAGCTCTTGGCGTTTCCGGAAGGCAAAAGCCTGCCGCCTTCACGGCCCGCCGCCAGCAAATAGAGCCTGCCGTTGTTGTCCAGTTCGAACTGCATGAGGGCATTCCTGTCGGCGACGGCGGGCATGGGCATATGAATCCGTTCCAGCACCCGCAGCTCCGGGTCCACGACGGTAAAGCCGATGTCGCCCTTGCCGCGTTCGGGCAGGCTGAAAAAGACCATCGCCGAAGAATCGCTGTTGAAGCTGCAGTGCAGCATATCGGCCACACCGGGGAGGTTCATGCCGTCCTCCACGCCCACGCTCACGTACCGCCCCTTCAGCGGATTGGCAAACAGGCCCAGCACCTGCGGCTTGCCCTGCTTTCTGCCGCCGGCGTCGAACCACTGGGCATGGATCTCCATGCTGGGACTGGCCGGCCGCTTCATCGTGTAGAGTCCCAGCAGCCGGCCTTTCCACACCATGAGGTCGGTGAAGACAATGCGCCTGCCGGCGCCGTCGGCTACCTGGTCGTTGAGGTTGATGGTCTTTTCCAGCCGTCCGGTTTGGGTATTGTATATCTTCAGG
>CBINPH010000400.1:0-2565 GCA_966252445.1 uncultured Chitinophagaceae bacterium
GATTACCTTTGGCGCTTTTGCAGACCCTCCTGCCCCCGTATGAACACGACCATCATCATCATCATCGTTACCTGCCTGGTCTCCATCACCGCCTTCTACAGGGCCGGCGAACTGGAAAAAATGGTCCTCTGGCCTTTTGTCATGAAGGACAAAAGGCAGTGGTATCGTTTCCTCACGTCGGGCTTTATCCATGCCGACTGGATCCACCTGGCCTTCAACATGCTCACCCTGTATTTCTTCGGGGCGTATGTAGAGGCTGGATTCCGGGAACTATTTGGTCCGGGCATCTTCCTGTTGTTCTACCTGCTGGCCATGGTCGCTGCGGACATCCCCACTTTCTTCCAGCAACGGGAAAACCCCGCCTACCGCTCGCTGGGCGCCTCGGGCGCCGTGGCGGCCGTATTGTTTGCGAGCATCCTTTTTAATCCCTGGAACAGGATATATCTCATGTTCATCCCCATCGGGATACCGGCCTTTGTTTTCGGCATCGTGTACTTGATCTATTGCATGTACATGTCGAAAAAGGGCAGCGACGGCATCAACCACAATGCCCATTTCTGGGGAGCAATCTTCGGCATCGTCTTTGTCCTCGTGCTGGAGCCCCGCATCGGGGGGTATTTCCTCCGTCAATTGCTGGCCGGAGGCTAAGCCTCCCTACCCGCTTTGGCGGTGATGCGCAGCACCGTCCGGGTGGACGGGGTGACCTTGAACCGGTCATCAATGCGCATGCCCACCACCCAGCAAATGCGGTCTGCTGAAGTCAGGACCCAGATGTCTGCCTTTTCCTGCAAGGACAACTTCTCATCGATGAAAAAGCGGCTGAGTTTTTTCTTTTTCCGCATACCCAGCGGATAAAAATAGTCGCCCGTTTTCCAGCGACGCAGGATCAAGGGGAAACGCACTTTGGCGGCGTCCAGGGAGGCGACCCGGGGCCCGGTGGCCAGCGCATAGGACTGGGCGGGGCGCTCTTCCAGGCGCAGCTGCAGGCCCGGCAGGGCTATGTGGCTTTCTCCGGCTGCAATGGGCAGTTCGGTAAGCACCGCCCCGGGGCGCAGGGGGCTAATGATCAGCCATTTCCTGTCTTTGAGGACCCGGTGGGTGGCCGAGTACATGGTACGTCCCGGGTCACTGTCCAGCAGGGCCAGCACACCGGCCGCCTGGGATGGACTGAAGCCAAAGGGCCGGAAGAGCTCGTAGGCAATGGTGGACAACGGCCGGGCCTTTTTCAGCTTCCCCACCGGTATGAAGACCTCTTCGCCCCGCTGTTCCAGCAAAAGGCTGCGGTGGCGTTCCAACGCCTGATCGTACAGCTGCTCCGCCTCTGCCAAACGGCCGATGCTGTCCGCCATCTGCTGGCGAACGCCGGGAAAGCCTTTGGCCAACAGGGGCATGACCTGCAGCCGGAGATAGTTGCGGAGATAGGCTTCGGAACGGTTCGAGCTGTCTTCGATGTGGCTGAGCCCGCGTCCGCGGGCATAGCCCTGCAGCTCCTCCCGGCTGAAAACCAGCAAGGGCCGGATGATGTGTCCCCTGCGCGGCCTGATGCCGTGCATGCCCCGGATACCTGTCCCCCGGAAAAAGTTCAGCAGCACGGTCTCGATATGGTCATCGCGGTGATGCGCCACAGCCACAGCGTCGTACCCCTCGCGGCTGCGCAGCTCGGCAAACCAGGCATACCGCAGGTCCCGGGCGGCCTCCTCTATGGACAGGTGATGCTCCCGGGCAAAAACCCTGGTGGAGAAGCGCTGGCTGTAGAACGGCAGGCCCTGCTGCGCGGCATAGTCCCTGACAAAGGCTTCATCCCGGTCAGATTCCTCGCCGCGCAAGCCAAAATGCGCATGGGCAATGCCCAGGCTGACCGGGGCGGCCTGAAAAAGATCGGCCATCACCATAGAGTCGAGCCCCCCGCTGACCGCCAGCAATATGCGGTCCCCTGCCCTGCACAGCCGCTGTTCCTGCACATGTTGCAGGAAGCGCTCCCTGATTGTCTGCGGGTCGTCTGTCATAGCTCTTCCAGTTCGTCCAAGGCCGACTGCAGTTCACTGGCCGCCCTGGCCTCCCCGGCGGCGCGGGCGGCCTCGAGGCCCCGCCGGTAGGCTTCTGCCGCCTGCGCTGCATCTCCCAGGCGCTCCAGGGTCTTGCCCCAATGGTAATATGAGCCCACATACCCCGGGTCATGCTGCAGCAGGGTTTCAAACAAGCGGGCCGCTTCCGCATCATCGCCCAGTTTGATATGCTCCAGCGCCAGGGCATGCTGCAGGAAGCTGTCGCCCGGTGACCGCTCCAGGTGGGCCTTGATGAGTGCTATCCTGTCCATGAATCTTCAAACAATTGCCGGACAATTTTAAAAATTCTTCAACTCAGCAATGAACCGACCCGCATCGCACGAATCCTTTTCCTGGGTCCCGCTCCGGGGACCGATATCTCCAGGATTCCGTAAATTGCCGGATCAAAGATAACATGCGCAGGCCATAAGCCCTTTCCCGGAAGGTCAGTGGCTTCAGCGCACCCCTAAACCACCCGTCGCCCATGAAGATATTGGTTTGCATCGCCAGGACACCGGAT
>CBINPH010000401.1:0-2536 GCA_966252445.1 uncultured Chitinophagaceae bacterium
CCAGGCCATCTACGGCGCCGACCCGCTCACCCTGTCCATGAGGACGCGAGAAGGTGTGGCGGTGACGGCGCAGCTCTCCAAGACCTCCTACACCCTGAACCCCCTGCTTTTCGACACCGTATATATCCGCCAGGGCCGGAAGATCGGCTATATGGCGCTGTATACCTTCACCAGCATCGCGAACGCCGCCGGTGCCCCCACGCACACCCGGGAAGTACTCGACGACCTGTTCAGCCGCTTCCAGGGTGCGGGCATCAGTGACCTCATCGTGGACCTGCGGTACAACGGCGGCGGCGCCGTCAGCACCGCGGAATATCTCTGCAACCACATCGCGCCGGCCGCGGCGGGCGGCCAGGTGATGTACCGGTACCGCTACAATGACAAGATGAGCGCCCAGGCCTCTTTGCTGGGCCTGGACGCCAGCGTCCTTTTCCAGGGCAGCGGCGGCCTGGCCCTGGAGCACGTGTTTTTTATCGTCGGCCAGGCCACCGCCTCGGCCAGCGAGCTGGTCCTCAACAACCTGAAACCCTACATGGACGTCAAGGTGGTGGGGGACACCACCTATGGCAAGCCCGTAGGTTTCATCGAATTCCCCATCAGCGATTATGACAGCACAGGCCAAGTGCAGCACCTCGCGGACCTGTACGCCGTCAACTTTGAGACCAGGAACGCCAGGGATGAAGGCGGTTACTTCGGGGGCATAGCTCCCGATACCCGGGTGGGCGACAACGCGGCCCTGGACTGGGGGAACCCGGCCGACGAGCATCTGCAGTCTATTTTTTCTTATCTCCTGTCGGGAAGCTTCCGCAGCACCCTGCGCAGCGCGACGCCGGCAGCGGCGCTGACGCGGCTGCCGGCCCGGCGTTTCTCCGGCATGGTGGATTACCGCATCAGCCGGCAGGCACGGCAGACCACCCCATAGGGCATCACGGCTCAGTCCAGGGCCCGCTGCAGGAAGCCAATAAAAGGGCTCAAGTCGGCGAAGATGCGCAGCACCCGCTTATCAAGGTCCCGGGCCAGCAGTTGCTCGTCGGTCAGCCCTGTCCCTGCGACAAAGCTGCGCATTTTCAGGTACGCGATCGCGGGGTTGTCCTCCGTATATCCCTGGGGAGCCCGCTGCAGGGCATCCCCTTCTTCCAGGCCTCCGAAGCGGCGGCGGAAATTCCGGCTTTCCAAGATGGCCCTGTATTCGTCGGCGTTGTAGTCGATCTCCTGACGCACCTTTTTCAGCAGGGGCGCCTCCGGGCGCCACAGCCCGCCTCCGCAATAGGACAGGCCACCGGGCTCCAGGTGCAGGTAATACCCGGGGGCATGCACTTTTTTGCCGCCCCGGTTGATGCCGGCCCCGAAGTGGGTCTTGTACGGGGTCTTGTCCTGGCTGAAGCGGGTGTCCCGGTATATCCGGAACATGCAGTCCTTCAGCCGCAGGGAAGCAAAAGCCGGGTCCTTCGCGGCCAGGCCCTCCAATATGCGGGTCACCAGCGCCTCCACATCAGCCTTGGCTGCCAGGTATTGCTCCCGGTGTGCCTCAAACCATTCTCTTTCGTTGTGGCGTTTCAGTTGGCGCAGGAAGGTAAGCGTCTGTTTTTGCAACATGAACAGGTATTTTTTACAAGTATACGCATTCTGCCGTTCGTGAAAAAAAAGGCTTTTCAGGGTCCCTTTTTCCCGGTTTTACGGGTCTGAAGGCCTTTGTGGACAGCCCGGAAAGGGATATACGAGGATCCTTCAAATCCGCTACAGGAAAGCATTTCAGCGTAATTTTCGTCTTTATTAGGATTTTTTTAACAATTTTCTCTTTGCATTTAAAAAATGTGTTGTACCTTTGCGGCCGATTTGAGCGATCAAAACAACAGTACGAAGCTCCTGAAAGTAGTTCTGCGCAGTCCACTTCAGAAACCGGGTCTTCTGCCCTTTCCAGACAGAGTGAACCCTTATTATTCATCATCTAAATGCTGTCAGAAATGAAAAATGCTATTTTGCATGCCGCTGAAGGCATCGACGTAGACCGCGCGCTGCTGGAGAAGATGTTCGTCCAGGAAACCCTGGCATCGGATGTCCTTATCCCCGGCCGCCGGTCCAAGGCCACGACCTTCGGCCCCGCAGACCTTTGGAACATCCGTCGCAAGAAGAAGCCCGTACGCATCAGCGGCATCGGCTACGACAGGTCTCTGTAAGGTCCCCGGCGCGCAGGCGGTGCCGCCGTTAAACCAGAACCGCCGTTCATCCTGTAAGGACCCTATCACAAGGCAACCCTGCGCCCGTTTTCTAACGGCCCCGGGGTTGCCACCCGCAGACCGGGAACTTTCCTCCCCTGACCCGGTGATATATAATTTTTTCCCCGAATTCTGTAACTGTTCACGCCCCTTCCGGCGTAATTTTGCGTTAAACAACAACTCATGACCACAAGGATGTATTACGTGGAGGGCATGCATTGCTCCGGCTGCGTAGCCCGCGTAAAGGCGGCCCTCAAAGCGCAGCCGGGCGTGATCGAAGCGCAGGTAGGGCTTGACAGTCCGCAGGCCCTCGTCAGCCT
>CBINPH010000402.1:0-2521 GCA_966252445.1 uncultured Chitinophagaceae bacterium
GCAGGCCGGAGGAGATCGCCGCGGTATGCTGGTGGCTCGCTTCGAGTGAGGCATCGTTTGTCACGGGTACCATCCTACAGGCAGACGGGGGCTTCCTGCACAATTTCAATGCGTATTCTATGAAGAAATTAAATTTTCCGGAGGAGTTTTGAAAGGAATATGGACATATGATGCGGGGCTGCCATCCATACCGGAAGACAGCCGCCTGAGCCTCGGAGAGGGCCATACCCCGCTGTTGCATTCCCGGCGTCTGGGGCCGGCGCTGGGCCTCAAAGAGCTTTATCTGAAGCTGGAGATCACCAACCCGACCGGGTCCTATAAGGACCGTTTCGCCGCCTGCGCCGTGGCCGATATGATCCAGCGCCGTGCGAAGGCCTGCTTCGCCACCTCCAGCGGGAACACGGGATCCGCCCTGGCAGCATACTGTGCTGCGGCGGGCATTCCCTGTTACCTGGCCATTGTCGATGGCGCCCCCTCGGGGAAATTGCAGCAGATGCGCATCTATGGCGCCGAGACGCTGATGGTGAAAAATTTCGGCAAGGATCCCGGCGTATCAGAAGAGGTGTTCACCGGATTAAAGGCCCTGGCCGAAGCGGCGGGCACCACGGTACAGATCAGCGCCTTCCAGTATAGCCCGGTCGGGATGGCGGGGGTACAGACCCTCGCCTATGAGATCGCCGAGGAGCTGTCTCCCGCCGACCATGTTTTTGTTCCCGCGGGGGGCGGGGGGCTGACCTTGGCCGCGGCACGGGGCTTCCGCCAATGGGCCGCCTTGCACGCGGATTACCATCCGCCCAAAGTGCATTGTGTGCAGCCCGAGGGCAACAACACCATTGCCGGCCCGCTGCGTGAGGGGGCGCAGGCCGCCAGGGCGGTAGCGCGCAGCCGTACCCTGGTCAGCGGGCTACAGGTGCCCAATGTCATCGACGGCAACGAGGTCATCGATGCCTGCAGGGCCCTGGGCGGAACCGGCGTCATCGTGGAGGATCGCCAGGTCTTTTCCGTGCAGCAGGACCTGGCCCGCATGGAAGGGGTCTTTTGCGAGCCTGCCGGCGCTGTCGCCCTGGCCGGGGCCCTGCAAGCCGTAAAAAACGGCGACATCGGTGCCGACGAAAGGATCGTCTGCCTGGTAACGGGCCATGGCTTCAAGGATCCCCCCTCGGCAGAGGCGATGGCGGCCAGGACCATGGACAACTATTTCCATACGGCGGAAGAGACCTTCCGCTATATGCGTGCACAGATAACCCAATCACCATAAGACAATGCATTTATGAAAGACATGTTCAAGGGGCTATGGCCGGCCATGCTGACACCTGTTGATGAGAAGGGAGAGCCCGCCCTGGACCAGTTGGAAAAACTGGTGGATTTGTTCATCGCGCAACGGATGGATGGTCTGTATATCCTGGGTTCTACAGGACAGGGCGTCTTGTTCAGCGAAGATCAGCGCAAGGCCGTGACGCGGGCGGTCTGCCGCGCGGCCTCCGGGCGCATACCGGTGATGGTACAGGTGGGGGCCCTCACGACGCAGGAGTCTGCCCGCCTGGCCCGCCATGCCGCAGACTGCGGCGCCGACGGCATCTCGTCGGTGGGGCCGATCTACTACGGGGGACACGCCGAGATGGCCTTGCAGCATTACCGCAGCATCGCGGAAACGACGGAACTACCTTTTTTCCCCTATCAGTGGGGAGCCCAGTTTATCCCCGGGGAAACCATCAGCTTCGTCCGCGGGCTGATGGAGATCCCTCAGGTGGCAGGCATGAAGCTCACGACCAACGCGTTGCTCGAAATCAGCGCCATTTACAATTTCGCCGGGGACAGGCTGAAGTTGTTCAGCGGATCCGACGAGCTCTTCTGCCATGCTTCCCTCTGCGGGACGGTAGGGGCCATCGGTTCCTTCTACAACCTCTGGGGGCCGGCCTGCAAGCATGTGCTGACAGAATTTACCCAAGGCAATTATCTCCTGGCCCGGGAATTTATGCTTTCCTTCCAGGGAGTCATCCGCCGGGTGCTGCCCAATATCTGGACCTTTCTCCACAGCGCCATGCGGCTCAAATACGGGATAGAGACGGGCTTGCCCCGTGAGCCGCTCGGCAACACCCAGCGGCCATGGGAGGACCGGGAAGTGCTCGCCATCGTCGAAAGCATCGACTCGATGGCGCAGGTTCCCCAGACCGCATAAGTCAGGACGGCTGCGGCCGCACCGGAATTTTTTTGATCATTCAATCCAATCCAAATCATGACAGGCAGACAGATTATCACCGGAGATCAGGTGCCCACCAGCCACCTGCCATTTTCACCAGGCCTACGGGCAGGGGATTATCTTTTTATTGCGGGGCAGGCTTCCGTGGATAAAGAAGGGAAGATATTGTCCGGCACCTTCGAAGAAGAATGCCGGCGTTCGTTGGATAACCTGAAGGTCATTCTGGAGGCCGCCGGCCTGGGGATGGAACACGTGGTCCAGGTCCGCAATTACGTAGGCCGGCAGGAAGACCTTCCGGCCTTCAACCGCATTTACCGGGAA
>CBINPH010000403.1:0-2492 GCA_966252445.1 uncultured Chitinophagaceae bacterium
CCAGCCAGCCCGGTTTGTTGCAGTTGGCGTTTTTGGGGCAGTCGCCCGTACAGCACTCGGTGCGCCCCAGGCGGTGATTGGCCAGGTCGCATTGGTTGAGGCTTTTCCCGGTCATGTCGGTTGCGGCAGGCAACCCGGCCAGCTGCAGGAAGGTGGGGGCCAGATCAGTCAGGCTCACCAGGTCATCGGACACCTGTCCGCCGCTGATCTTCTCCGGCCAGGAGATCGCCAGGGGGACATGGGTGCCGTAGTCAAGGAGGTTGGCCTTGGCGGAAGGGAAGGGCATTCCATTGTCGGAGGTGACAACGATCAGGGTATGGGCCAGGCGGCCGTCTTTGCGGAGCCGGTCGATCATGTGCGCCAGGTGGGTATCGAACCATGCGATCTCTCTGGCGTAATCGGCAATGTCACTGGAGACGACGGAATCATTGGGGAGAAAGGAAGGGATGAAAACCTCGCCGGGGTTAGTTCCCGCCGCTACGGCGGCCCCGGGGGTATATGGGCGGTGAGGCTCATGCCCCCCGCACCAGAAGAAGAAAGGCCGGTCCCTGCCTGCCGTGTCAAGGAACTCGTCGAAGTTGGCGCTGTAGTCGATGGAGCTGATGTATTTGTCCGGCGGCTTCAGGTGATGCCGGTTGTATTCGGTGCCGACCGGGTTGCGTGTCCAGCCGGCGTCTTTCCAGTTTCCCGGGCCCCAGGGCTTGCCGGTATATCCTACCGCATAGCCTGCCTGTTCGAGCAGGCGGGTGAAGACGGTGAACTTTTTAGGAAAATAGCTGCTGTGGGTGCCGGCCTCTTCCAGCTGCCAGATGCTTCTCCCGGTCAGGATGGCTGCCCGCGAAGGACTGCATTGCGGGGCCGCGGTGAAGGCATTGTGGAAAAGGATGCCTTCCTGCGCCACCTGGTCGAAGGCAGGCGTGTGTATCCCGGCTGTACCATAGGCTGACGCATAAGGATAAGACTGGTCGTCCGAAATGACGAACAGGATGTTGGGTCGAGGATCGTCCGAGGCCTTACGTGATTGGATACACGAACTCGCCCCGGCTGTCAAGAGGACCAGGGAGATCAGGCGGATGTTCATCATGGGCATTTTTTTTCGCATGGTATACAGCTATGGCTTGGCGTTCAGGGTTGGCGTTGTCGGTTCAGGCTGCGGGATGGAAGTTACGACTTCTGGTAGGCGATCTGCCGATTCTGTAAATACCCACCGGCCTTCCCGCCATTCCGCCAGTTTGGCGCTGCCCGGCGCCTGTCCCCGGAAGTGATGGTGGCCGGCGCGTAAATCATCACCGTTGCTGCTGAAGAGGGTTAACCCGTCTTTGCTGCTTACTTTCAGCAGGGGCGGCCGGGACGGGTTCAGTTCGGCTTCCACGGTCCATCCGCCCAGGGTCCAGCGGCCCTGGCCGGAAGGAATCGGCGCCCAGGTGCTGTCCCCGCCTTGGTCGATCCGTATCAGGGTCAGGAGCCGCATTTTTTCCGCCGCTTCCGTTTGGGCCCGGAAATGCCATTGCTTGGATAGAACGACATCGCTGGCCCCCCGCCAGTTGATGGCCGGCACCGTAAAGGTGTCTGTGATGCTGCGGCCCAGGGGACTCGCGCTGAAGAGCCAGGCCTGGGCGCTTGCCCGGGCAGTCGGGACCAGCAGGCGCCCTGAGGCGCTGTCCAAGGTCAGGCGGTCGGGGCTGTGGAGCCAGTAGCTCCAGTGGGCGGCATGGTCAGCCTCCAGGTCATCGTACACCAGGACCATGTTGGGGCGAATCAGCAGCAGGTGCCGGCGGAAACGCCGCAGGCCGCTGCCTGTATTCTTCCTCCCGCCGTAAGCCATGGATGCATCTCCGGCGACGTAGCTGAGGCGTTCGCCGCTGAGGAAGCGGGGTAGCCAGCCCCACCCTTCGGGGTCGAAGGTCTGGCCGCGTCCGTCGATCAATATCCCGTTGTGTCCGATGGTGGCCTTGTACCAGCCGAGCCGGTGAGGATCGGACATCGCGATCTTGTGCCCGGACATATAAAACACGGGTTTGCCGCCGTACAGGATGTTGAAGGTATTCTGGTCGGCCAGCATGTGCCCATAGGCGCCGTACGGGCTGGAGCGCATGGTGACCATGAGGTCCCGGGCCGGGTGAGCCGGGTCCGAATGCATCGACACCACACCAATGTCCCGCAGGATAATATCTTTCGGTAAGGCGCTGTCCGGCAGGGGCGCCGGCCGCGGCAGTTCGCGCAGGTACTGCAGGCGGAACCAGCGCAGCATCTTGGTCTTGCCCAGCTTCCGCCCTTCCCGCTGCGCTATTTGGCGGGCATATGTGGCGGCGACGCGATTTCCGGTCAGCCGGCTCAGGGCGTCGGCATAAGCCAGGTAATCCGGCCCGGGAGACGATTTGTTCTCTACATTATCCCCAAAGCCGTCGCTGTATGAACCTGCCGGGAAGCAGTACATCATCCAATAGGGGTTCGCCGCATACCAGGGGTGCTGGCGTATGAAATCATATCCC
>CBINPH010000404.1:0-2489 GCA_966252445.1 uncultured Chitinophagaceae bacterium
GGTATTGATGTTGTTGACGTAGGAAAAAATATGTTCGTTGAACCCGTCGTTGTACTGCAGGGCCACCTCCACCATGGTGTTGGTGTCCTCGTCCCGTCCCTCGATGCCTATGGGTTCGGGGATCAGCGGCGTCCGCTTGCCGGCCTTGTCGAGCATGGTCACGAACTCCACGATGCCGCCCTCGGAATAGAAGGTCTGGGTCAGGGGCTGGCCCTGCTCGTCCTTCTCCCGGCGGTCGGTGAGGCTGATGCGGATGCCCTTGTTCAGAAAGGCCAGCTCCCGGAGGCGGGAAGCCAGAATCTCCCGGTTGTAGACCAGCTCCCGGAAAATGCTTCCGTCGGGCTTGAAGTGGGTCATGGTGCCGGTCTTGTCGCTGACACCGATCTCGCGCACCGGGTACTGGGGTATGCCGCAGGCGTATTCCTGCTCAAAGATCTTTCCCTCCCGGTGCACGGTCACATGCATATGGGTGGACAGGGCGTTGACGCAGCTGACGCCGACGCCGTGCAGGCCCCCGGAGACCTTGTAGGTATTTTTGTCGAATTTCCCGCCCGCATGCAGCACCGTCATGACCACTTCCAGCGCGCTGCGCTTCTCCTTGGTGTTGATGCCGGTAGGGATGCCCCTGCCGTCGTCGACCACCAGGATGGAATCGTCCTCCCCAATGGTTACCTGGATGTTTTTGCAAAAGCCCGCCAGGGCCTCGTCGATGGAATTGTCCACCACCTCATAGACGAGATGGTGCAGCCCCTTGATCCCCGTATCGCCGATGTACATCGCCGGCCTTTTGCGGACGGCCTCCAATCCTTCGAGCACCTGAATGCTGTCTGCACCATATCCATTGACATTCACTGATTTAGCAACTGGTTCTCTGACGGTTTCTTCGCTCATTCGTGGTGATTTCTTTGCGGAATTTCTTGATCGTAGACAACATGCAAAAATAACGATTTTTGGCCGATTCTCCGCCGTTTCCGGCCTGTTTTTTACCCTGTTGTACTGCACATTTTGTGCACAGGGCCGGGGGGACGGAAGGGGCAGCCACAGTCCGGCAAAAACCCTACCTTTGCGATGGATTATTAGACCCGAGCGGTGAAAGATCATACAGACATCATATCCCTGGCCCTGCAGCAGCCCCTGCTGCCGGATCAGCTGGCTCCGGCGGGTACGGAGGAAGCCGGCGTCAAGGATGCTTTTTCCTATGAGCTGCAGCGTTTTACCTATCCCCAGGCCTGGCCCGTGGAAGACGTAGGGGTCATCAGCTACAGCCCCGGCGCCGGCAAGCGGGCAGCCAGCCTGCAGCTGCGCTACTGCATGGTGGGCAACCGCTACTGCAGCAACCCCGCCTGCAAGAACAGCGGCTGCGCCATGGCGGCCCAGGCCGGCACGGCGGAGAGCGCCCCCATGATGGACGTGATCAGCATCACCCTCCATCCCCGGCTCATCAGCGCTTTCGGGGAGAAAAACCTGGCCACCCTCTTCGATGCGGAGGTGGCCTCGCCCCTGGTCAAGACCATCACGCCCTGCAGCAAGTCCAAGCTGGCCATGGAGCAGATGGTGCACCATCCCTATGAAGGCATCCTGAAGAATATCTTTTTGCAGAGCAAGGCCCTGGAGCTGCTGCTGTACAGTTCGGACCAGTTCATCCGCCACGACCCCGACGAGAAATACGGGTGCCGGTTCCTGACCCACGAAGACGACCGCCAGAAGATCATGCGGGCCCGGGAGATCCTGCTGGAGCACCTGGACTCCCCCGTCACCATCAAGGAGCTGGCGCGGAAGGTAGCCATCAACGAGTGTTACCTGAAAAAGGGGTTCAAGGCCATGTTCGGCACGACGATCTACGACTATTTCCAGAAAGAAAGAATGGAGCGGGCCAAGCACCTGCTCTACGAGCGCAGCCTCTCCGTCTCCGAGGTCGCCATGATGCTCGGCTATTCCTGCATCTCGCATTTCAGCACGGCCTTCAAGAAGCACACCGGTCTGAAGCCCTGCGAATTGCTGCGCTAATCCCTTCGATCAGATCTCTGCTTTCAGGCTCAGGTCCAGGCTCACAGCATGGTGGATCACCGCGCCGGCGGAAATGAAATCCACCCCCGTGGCGGCATAGGCTTTGAGGTTATGCAGGCCAATGCCCCCCGAAGCTTCGGTCTCCATGCGTCCCCCGATGAGGGCTACCGCCGTGGCCGTATCCGCGGGGCTGAAATTGTCCAGCATGATGCGCTGCACGCCTCCGCAGGCGAGGATGCGCCGCACATCGTCCAGGCTGCGGGCCTCCACCTCCACCGGCAGGGACAGCCCTTCGCGCTGCAGGTACTCCCCCACCCGCCCGATCGCCTTTTCCAGGCCGCCGCAGAAGTCAATATGGTTGTCCTTGAGCATGATCATGTCATAGAGCCCCATGCGGTGGTTGACGCCGCCGCCCAGCCGCACGGCTTCTTTCTCCAGCAGGCGGAAGCAGGGCGTGGTCTTGCGCGTGTCCAGGAGGCGGG
>CBINPH010000405.1:0-2483 GCA_966252445.1 uncultured Chitinophagaceae bacterium
CAGTCTACGGCCAACAGCACCGACGACGTCATGGAGATTCAGCAGAATTTTAAGGGAGATTTCATGCTGGGCAGCCTCCGGAACCGCTTTGTCGGCGGACTGGACGTCTACATGGACAACTCCAATGAACTGTTTTATGGAGCGGATTTCGATACCATCCCCAAGAACGGGAATATCCCCACCTATAACCGCTTCAACAAGGATAATCTCGACCGGGTGCTCCAGGACACCAACAAGGTATGGACTTGGCCGGCCTTCTACAAGACGACCACCTACAGCGCCT
This sequence comes from uncultured Chitinophagaceae bacterium, assembly GCA_966252445.1. GTDB lineage: Bacteria > Bacteroidota > Bacteroidia > Chitinophagales > Chitinophagaceae > CBINPH01. Next base: position 284 of record CBINPH010000405.1, read on the forward strand.
ATGCCTCCGACGTATTGAACATCACCGACCGGCTGCTGGTCCTGGCGGCCCTGCGGCTGGACCACTTTTCCAAGAAAGGCGATCTCGACAAGGCGACGGGGCAATACTCCGGAGGGTACAACCAGACCGCGTTGTCGCCGAAATTCGGCATAGTTTTCCAGCCCCTCAAAGACAAGGTATCGCTTTTTGCCAACTACCAGAACGGCTTTACCAATCAGACGGGATCCGATGTGGATGGCCATCCCTTCAAACCCGAACAGGCCAATCAAATCGAAGGAGGCGTCAAAATGAGCCTCCTGGGAGGCCGCCTGTCCGGTACGGTAAGCTATTACGACATCCGGGTAAAGGATCTGGTCCGGCCCGACCAGACGCATCCCAATTTCTCCATACAGGACGGCACGCAGCTGAGCAAAGGCGTGGAAGCGGAAGTCGTCGCCAATCCCCTCAACGGCCTGAACCTGCTCGCCGGCTTTGCCTATAATGAATCCACGTTGGAAAAAGCCGATAAGGACGTGGAGGGCCGCCGTCCGGCGACCGCCATGTCCCCACTTACCGCCAACCTTTGGATCAGCTACAAGCTTCCCCAGGGCAAGGCCAGGGGGCTGGGCTTCGGCTTCGGAGGCAACTACGCCAGCGAAAACAAGATCGTGAACAGCGTCTATTATGGTGTATTCACCCTGCCGGCCTATACCGTGCTGAATGCCACAGTATTCTATGACCGCCCGCAGTTCCGGATAGGCCTCAAGGCGGATAACCTCACCGACCGGAAATACTGGATAGGTTACACCACCATGAACCCCCAAAAGCCTCGCCAATTCACCGGCAGCATTTCCTTCAAGTTCTGATCCGTCCAGCCGGTCCCAGCCACCGCAAACGCGGGAATTGACCTATATTTGATTGGTCATCAAAACTGGGGCTATGCAGGAAGCATATATCGTTGCGGGATACCGGACCGCAGTAGGCAAAGCCAAAAAAGGCGGTTTCCGGTTCGTCCGGGCGGACGACCTGGCTGTGGACGTGATCAAGGGCTTATTGCAGTCGGTGCCTGCGCTGGACCCTGAGCGCGTAGACGACGTCATCGTGGGCAACGCCGTGCCCGAAGCCGAACAAGGCCTGCAGATGGGCCGCATGATCGCCCTGCGGGCGATCGGCGAGAAAACCGCCGGGGTGACGGTAAACCGTTACTGCGCCTCGGGCCTGGAGACCATCGCGATGGCCCACGCCAAGATCCGCAGCGGCATGGCTGAATGCATCATTGCGGGCGGCACCGAGAGCATGAGCCAGGTACCCATTGCGGGCTGGAAAACAGCCCCCAACTACCAGGTGGCCGTCGAACATCCTGACTACTATCTCAATATGGGCCTCACCGCCGAAGCCGTAGCCCAAGAATACGGCATCAGCCGGCAGGACCAGGATGCCTTTGCCTTCCGCTCCCATACCCGGGCGCTCCAGGCCATCCGCGAGGGTTATTTCCGCTCGGCCATATTGCCGATACAGGTCGAAGAGGTTTATGTGGACGAGGAGGGAAAGAAAAGGCAACGCCAGTACGTGGTCGATACGGACGAGGGACCCCGCCCCGACACCTCTCCGGAGGCCCTCGCCAAGCTCAAACCGGTGTTTGCCGCGAAGGGTTCGGTGACCGCGGGCAATTCCTCGCAGACCTCTGACGGCGCCGCCTTTGTGCTGGTCATGGGCGAAAAAATGATGGTTGAGCTCGGCCTCACGCCTCTGGCCCGGCTTACCGCCTGTGCCGTCGCCGGTGTGCATCCCCGGATCATGGGTGTAGGGCCTGTTGAGGCCGTTCCCAAAGCGCTGCGAATGGGAGGCCTTGCCCAGGCCGACATTGACCTGGTTGAACTCAATGAAGCCTTTGCGGCACAATCCCTCGCGGTAATCCGCGCCCTGGAGCTCGACCCGGAGAAAGTCAATATTAACGGCGGGGCCATCGCCCTGGGCCATCCGCTGGGATGCACCGGCTGCAAGCTGACCATACAAATCCTGCATGATCTGCAGAGGACCGGTGGCCGTTACGGCCTGGTGACCGCCTGTGTAGGGGGCGGCCAGGGCATCGCCGGCATCTTGGAGCGGCTCTGAACGCCTGCGCCTCAAAATGCCGGGAACCCCATGTCCGGGTTTGTCTTATCTTTGGCGGACCGAAAGTACCTCACTGCTGATGAAACGAACTTTCCTGGGAAAGGTC
>CBINPH010000406.1:0-2467 GCA_966252445.1 uncultured Chitinophagaceae bacterium
GGGCCGCTGCCTAAAATGCCGATGTTCATGCGAATTGTTTTTAAAAGGGCGCTGCACGCCCTGTACAAAGATAACCCATATGGCCCGCAGGGCCCGGTAGGGGAAGCGGGTATGGCCGCTGCAGGGGCGCCGGGAAAAGAGCCGGTGGAACGCTTGCACAGCTAAAAGTTTTTTTAAATATTTGTTGACAAACTCAAGATCCATGAACGCGAACACCACCGTCGCCCTGATCGGGGACAACACGGGCAACCCGGCTCCCCTGGGCCTGCTGGGCTTCGGCATGACCACCGTCCTGCTGAATATCCACAACGCCGGGTTCTTTCCCATGAACGCCATGATCCTGGCCATGGGCATTTTTGTGGGCGGGCTGGCCCAGGTTGTGGCCGGCGTGCAGGAGTGGAAGAAGAACAACACCTTCGGCGCCACGGCATTCACCGCCTATGGGATGTTCTGGCTGACCCTGGTCGGGATCGTCCTGCTGCCCCAGACCAGCCTGGGCAAGGGCCTGGCCCCGGATGCGGGCGCCATGGGGGCCTTCCTGCTGATGTGGGGGCTGTTCACCCTGTTTATGCTGATCGGCACCCTGCGGCTCAACCGCATGCTGCAGGTGGTGTTTTTCACGCTGACCCTGCTGTTTTTCCTGCTGGCCATCGGGGAGTTCAGCGGCAGTGCCGCCGTGACCCGTTTCGCGGGTTACGAAGGCATCCTCTGCGGCCTGTCGGCCTGCTACGGCAGCATGGCCCTGGTGCTCAACGAGGTGTTCGGCCGCAGCGTGCTGCCCCTCGGACCCGTCCGGCGTCCGGCGGCCGTTCCCGAGACGCCGCTGGCGGCGGTCAGCCCCAGCTGAGCGAGCGGCAAGCCCTTTCCGGGCGGAGGTCTCCGGCGGGTCCCGCCGGGATGTCCCGTATTAACTAATTATTAATTCTGCCCTGATTGTCCTACCTTGAGGGAGAGGACGCTACTTTTGCATGCAACTTTCAAAGACCACCCATGAGCTTTAATACCATCATGAAATTATTCCTGCCCAAGGACAGGGTTTTTTACCATCTTTTCGAGCAGGTGGCTGACAACCTGGTGCGCATGGGCGAACTGCTCAAGGAAGGCGTCAACCTCAGCCAGGCGGAGCGGCGCAAGGAAGTTTTCAAGCAGATCGAGGACATGGAGCATGTCAACGACGACATCACCCACAAGATCTTCGTGGAATTGGGGCAGAATTTCATCACCCCCTTCGACCGGGAAGACATCCACTTCCTGGCCTCGACCCTGGACGACATCGCCGATTATATTCATGGCGCCTCCAAGCGCATGGGGCTGTACAAGATCACCCAGACCGACGACGGCATCTCCCGCCTCTGCGAAGTGATTTACAAGGCCGTGGTAGAGCTGCGCAAGGCCATCCATGAACTTCGCAACATGCGCAACCTCCGCAACATCACCGAGGCCTGTGTGCGCATCAACAGCCTGGAGAACCACGCCGACGATATCTACGACACCATGGTGGCGCAGCTGTTCGAGAATGAAAAGGACGCCGTGAAGGTGATCAAGATGAAGGAGACGCTGCAATCCCTGGAAACGGCCACGGATAAATGTGAGGACGCCGCCAACGTGCTCGAATCCATCATCATCAAATATGCCTGACCGTAGCGGCTGCGCGCGCCAATCCCCTGACCGGATATGACCTTACTTTTCGTAATTATTGGCCTGGCGATTGTTTTCGATCTGATCAATGGTTTCCACGATTCGGCCAACTCCATTGCGACCATCGTCTCGACCAAGGTCCTGACGCCCCTGCAGGCCGTCCTCTGGGCCGCCTTCTTCAATTTCCTCGCCTACTGGATCTTTTCCCTGAACGTCGCCGACGCGGTCGCCAAGGTGGCCAATACGCTGCAGATCAATCTGTGGGTCATCCTCTGCGGCCTGCTGGCCGCCATATCCTGGAACCTGCTCACCTGGTGGTTCGGCATCCCGTCCAGTTCCTCGCATACCCTGATCGGCGGCTTTGCCGGCGCGGCCATCGCCCACGGGGGGATCAGCGTGGTCAACCTGGGGATCATCCTCAAGATCGTCCTGTTCATCTTCCTGGCACCCGTCATCGGCATGTTCATTTCCATGGTGATCTCCCTGATCACCATCCATCTCTGCCGCCGGTCGAACCCATACCGCACGGAGCGTTGGTTCCGGCGCCTGCAGCTGCTGTCTTCGGCGGCGTTCAGCCTGGGCCATGGGGGCAACGACGCCCAGAAGACCATGGGCATCATCGCCGCGGCGGTGGTGGTCTATATCCTCCAGGTCCACGGCGACGTGCACTCGGTGCCGGTATGGCTGAACATCGGCTACGTCATCGAGGAGGGCAAAATCCACATCCGCCACCTGCCGGAATGGATTCCCTTCGCCTGCTATTTCGCCATGGGCATGGGTACCATGCTGGGCGGCTATAACGTACAGGCGCTGGTGGCATTGCTGGATA
>CBINPH010000407.1:0-2459 GCA_966252445.1 uncultured Chitinophagaceae bacterium
AGGAGCGCGTCGTCGAGCAGATCGGCCAGATCGGCTCGGGCGGCACCGCTGACGCCGATCAAATCTCCGCCATGCTGACGGGCAAACAAATAATTATACAGGGCCGTCCGGACTCCGCCGAGGTGCAGGGGGCCGGTCGGGCTGGGGGCAAAACGAACGCGAACTCTCTTATCCATAGGCCGCAAAAATACGGTTATATTCCGGGCGAGTACTTATTCCCGTATCTTTATGCCCTGGTCCGGGCGAGGAGACCGCAAACCCAAAAATTACTGCATGTTGTATTTCAGCCGCTCACCGGCCCTGCTGCGCGCCTTGTACCCTGATTGTGTCTGGCGGTTGCGGCCGGCGCAAAACACCGTCTACCTGACCTTCGATGACGGTCCCCACGCCGAGGCCACGCCATTCGTGCTGGAGCAGCTCCGCCAGTATAATGTCCGGGCCACTTTTTTTTGCATCGGAAAAAACATCGTGGAGCACCCGGATATCTACCAGGAAATCTGGCGGGCCGGTCATGCCGTGGGCAATCATACCCATAACCATCTCAACGGCTGGAAGACCAGGACTGGCGCCTATGTGGACAATGTCCTGGAAGCGGCAAAATACATCTCCTCTCCCCTGTTCCGCCCCCCTTACGGCAAGATCAGGCGCTCCCAGATCAGGGCCTTAAAGCAAAAGATCCCCGGTCTCCAGGTCATTATGTGGGATGTACTCAGCGGTGATTTCGACAGGACCCTGTCTCCGCAGGACTGTCTTCAACAGGTCATTTTCAAATCCCGGAACGGCTCGATCGTTGTCTTCCACGACAGCGAAAAAGCCTGGGAACGCCTGCAGTATACGCTGCCCCGTGCGCTGGAACACTTCCGGAAACACGGCTATCGTATGGAACCCCTGCAATGACCTGCCCGGGGCCCAAGCGGGGAATTCCGTACCTTGCACGGCATTCCGGCAGGCCAATCCCAAAGCCATGATGTTTATCGATACCCACGCCCACTTATACCTGGAAGAGTTCGACGCAGACCAGGAAGCCATGGTCCAGCGTGCCCAGGATGCAGGCATTGCCCGGGTCTTTCTTCCCAACATCGATGGCAGCACCATCCCCGCGCTACTGGCCTTTGAAGAACGTTATCCCTTCGCGCGGGCCATGATGGGACTGCATCCCTGTTCCGTAAATGACCAGGTTGACGAGGCGCTGCTGGTGGTCGAAGAGTGGCTCCAAAAAAGAACATTTGCCGCCGTGGGAGAAATCGGACTGGACTTTCACTGGGATACGACGTACAGGAAACAACAGATCCATGCCTTCGAACGCCAGATAGACTGGGCCAAAAGTCTCGATCTGCCGATCGTCATCCATTCCCGCAAAGCCATGCGCGAATGCATCGACATTGTCCGCTCCCGCCAGGACGGAAGGCTCAGAGGAGTTTTCCACTGTTTTACCGGCAGCGCCGCGGAAGCCGAGGAGATTACCAGCTTGGGGTTTAGCCTGGGCATCGGCGGCGTGGTCACCTTTAAAAAGTCGGGGCTGGACGCCGTTATCGCCGCCGTGGGCCTCGGCCCCCTGGTCCTGGAAACCGATGCCCCTTATCTCGCCCCTGTACCGTACCGGGGCAAACGCAATGAAAGCAGCTATATCCCGCTGATCGCGGAAAAAATAGCCGCCATCCTCGGCTCGACCGCTGAAGAGGTGGCTGCCGCCACCAGCAAGAGGGCATCCACGCTGTTCCGCGAAGAATTTACAAAAAAATAAAAAAATAACCCTGTTGAATGAATGGAATGAATTCGACAAGGCAATTGACATGTGACTATTGAACAATCTCCGGCAATATTATTTGTTTGTCCAACGGCTGCTTGTAGCGGGGAAGAAAATAATACAGAATTTGCCGGAAACATCCCGGCTTGGACACCTGGTTAATTGAACATATCGACAACCCGACAGGGACGGTACCTGAAATGACAAAGATACTGATCATCTATACCGGGGGTACGGTGGGGATGATATACGACGAGAAGCAGAAAACCCTGCGGCCCATCAGTTTTTCCGAAATAAGGAAGAACATCCCGGAAATGTACCGGCTGGGATATCATTTCTTTGTTCACCCGTTCAACCCGCCCATCGATTCCTCTGACATGCATCCGGATATCTGGGTGGAGATCGCCGATATCATTGAACAGAATTACCAGTATTATGACGGCTTCGTCATCCTCCATGGTTCGGATACCATGTCCTTTACCGCCTCGGCGCTGAGTTTCCTCCTGGAAGGGCTGGACAAGCCAGTGGTTCTTACGGGCTCGCAGCTACCCGTAGGCGAGATCCGCACCGATGCCAGGGAAAACATCATCACCGCCCTGGAAATAGCCGCTGCACGCAATGAGCACGGCAAGCCCCTGGTGCCTGAAGTGTGCATCTTCTTCGATTTCATGTTGTTCCGGGGCAACCGCACCAAAAAATACAATGCTGAAAA
>CBINPH010000408.1:0-2445 GCA_966252445.1 uncultured Chitinophagaceae bacterium
TATGGAACAGGCGGGAATACAACTGGTATTCTTCTTCCGTCAGGTTTGTTTTGGCAAAAAGCAGGGATTTGGTGAACAAGTAGTCGGAGACCGTGACCTGCCCGAAAATATCCTTTGCATGCAGCACATCCTTCAGCTGCTTGTACCTTTCGGCCATAAAAAAAAGTTCCAGCGGAAAAGCGTACTGCTCCGGATGGGCATAGAATTTGGGAAGAAAGGGATTGTCGGCAAATTCCTCCAGTATGACGCGCGCGTGGAAGTGTTCGGCAAGCATCTTCGCCAGGGTCGTTTTGCCGGACCCGATATTGCCCTCCACGGTAATGAACGAATATTCCATGTCAGTGATTTCCGCAGGTCGGCACCAGCGCATATTCACGGACCCACAGGGGATCGGGGCAGGTATCCAGCAGCTCCCTGATGCTCTTCCCGGATACCGGATGGACATAATCCGCGGCAATCTCCGCCAGGGGCACCAGGACGAAGCGGCGCTCCTCCAAATGGGGGTGGGGTATGACCAGCTTCTCCTCCCGTATTACATCATGATTGAAAAAAAGAATATCGATGTCGATGATCCGCGGCTCCCATACTTTTTTGCGTACGCGACCCAGGAGCGACTCGATACCCAGGGTGATCTGCAACAATTCGGCCGCCGAAACGCCGGTTTCCAGGCAAAGGGCCTGATTAAGGTAGTTGGCCTGCTCAATCTTGCCCCAGGCAGCCGTTTCATAGACGGAGGACTGTTTCCGGATCTTCCCTGCATGGGCGGCCAGCTGAGCCGCCGCCTGGTGAAGGAAGTCCAGCCGGTCACCCACATTGCTGCCAAGGAGTAGGAACGCTGAATTCATAACTTTGCCCGGTAAAAGTAGCAATTAAGCGTATTTTTGAAAACAGCGTAAAATTCCCCTTTTTTATGAAAAGCTTCATTAAAATGTTTTTTGCCGCCCTGCTGGCCATCATGGTCTTTGCCCTGGTCGGTTTTATCATCCTGTCGGGGATGATCGTCGGCACGGTCAAGAGCGGGCAAAAAACATCTGTAAGCAATAATTCCATCCTGGTGATCGACCTGTCCCTGCCGCTCAAGGAACAGCCTTCCATCCATCCCCTGAACGCCCTGCTGAATCGCAGCCAGCTGGAAACGGAGGGCCTCCACGAGCTGGTGCGGCTTATCGGGCGGGCATCGGGCGACGACCGCATCCGGGGGCTTTTCCTGAAGGCCGACGGAGATCCGCACGGGCTGGCCACGGATGAAGAAATCCGCAGGGCGATACTGCAGTTCCGCAAATCGGGAAAGTTCGTCTACGCCTATGGCGAGGTCATCCCGCAGAATGCCTATTATGTAGCGGCGGCGGCCGACAAGGTTTTCCTGCATCCCCAGGGCTTCCTGGACTTTCGCGGGTTCGCCGTCCAGCAGATCTTCCTGAAGGGAACGCTGGACCAGCTGGATATCCAGCCGCAGGTCTTCTACGTGGGCCAGTTCAAAAGCGCCACGGAACCCCTGCGGGTCACCAGCATGACGGAAGCCAACAAGATCCAGACCCGGGATTACCTCGGTGATCTGTACAACCACTACCTATCCGGCATTAGCGAGGAGCGGAACATCGACACCAGCACATTGTTCCACCTCGCAGACAGCGGGATGATCCGTTCGGCGGCCGATGCCCTTCAGTACGGCCTGGTAGACGGCCTCATGTACGACGATGAGGTCAGGGAAGCCCTGCGGCAGCGAATTGGGGCCGACCGGGGCAGCGAGCTCCCGCTGATCAGCGCTTCCCGCTACGGGAAAGCCAATCCGGTGAATACCGGTGCCGGGAACCGGGTGGCCATCCTGTATGCCCAGGGTGATATCGTCAGCGGCACGGCCCCCGGGGGCGCCGACGCCATCATCGCCTCAGAGGATTACATCGAGCAGATCCGGAAACTGCGGGAGGACAGCAGCGTGCGGGCCATCGTGCTGCGGGTGAACTCTCCCGGTGGCAGCGCCCTGGCCGCCGACGGCATCTGGAGGGCCCTGTTGCTGACCAAGCAGGTCAAGCCGGTAGTGGTGTCCATGGGTGATTACGCGGCCTCGGGCGGATACTATATCTCCTGCATGGCGGACTCCATATTTGCCGAAGCCAATACCCTGACCGGCTCCATAGGCGTATTCGGGGTCATCCCCAACCTGGAGGGCTTTTTCAAGAACAAGCTGGGCATCACCTTCGATGGTGTAAAAACGGCGCGCTATGCCGACATGGGCTCTATCGCCAGGCCGCTCAGCGAAGCGGAAAAAGGGTTCATCCAGGCTGGCATTGACAGCGTATACCAAACATTCCTGAGCCGCGTGGCCGAGGGACGGCACATGAGCACCACGGCTGTGGACAGCCTGGCACAGGGCCGCGTATGGAGCGGTATGGACGCCCTGCGCCTGGGCCTCGTCGACCGCATGGGCGGCCTGCAGGCTGCCGT
>CBINPH010000409.1:0-2418 GCA_966252445.1 uncultured Chitinophagaceae bacterium
GGGCAGGCTGCTTTTCCGGGCGGTTCCTCGCCTCCACCCGCAGGCCATCCCACACCAATTGTGTGCTGCCGTTGGCGCTGCTGATGCGGGGTGCCGCAGCCTGGCTGGCCCTGGCGGTATCTCCCATGGCCAGGGCGAACCCTATCAGGGCCTGCTCGATTGCGGACAGGTCGAAGGCGCGACGCTCGCCGTTGTACACAACCAGGTCCACCCAGCACCGCTCGTCGTCACGGCCCCTTTCCCAGCGGAGGGGCAGCGACCCGAAAGCGGCGGTGCAGAGGCGCAGGTAAAAGGGCATGCCGGCCACGCTGAAGCTGAACGGCGCCTCGGGCCGCGCGGGCAGCTGCAGCTCCTCGATATTGAGCTCCGGCCCGAACTCGAAGCGCAGGCGAAGATCTTCGGCGCTGAAGCGGCCCTCGCGCAGACGGTCGATGCTGATGTGCTTGTCGCCACCGTTCGTGACGAAGTTGACCGCCGCCAGCACTTCGTTTTCCCGCTGCATGGTATAGATGCTCGCGGAGCTGAAATCGTAAAAGTCATGGAGGAACCGCACCTGCAGGTAACTGGGCGCCTCCCGGGCGCCCCAGTAGGCGGTCAGGGGGTGTCGCTGATTCCAGAGGCTGGAGCGGCTGGCGCTGGCCAGGACATAGTTGGGGGCGAGATAAGCGGTGCCCACGACACGGGGAGAGTCCACGACAAAGACGTCGGTCTCCGTGCGGGGATATTGGGGTGACAGAAAATAGGGCAGCAGGTAGGGCGGGATATGATGCCGGATCTTGACATCGTTGCTGCGTCTTTCCGCACCCAGGTCTATCGCTCCTTCCGAAGCGTCCTGCAGGAGGCTGTAAAAGCTTTGCCCCGTCAGGGGACTGTACGCCCGGCTGTGGGGTCCCGCCCATTGCCCTGACGGCTGATGATAATGTCGGGCGACCATGGTCCACCCGATGGCGTATAGCGAATCGATCATCCCCGCGGCCGCCGGCTCGGTTATGTGACGCTGCATCCTGTTCAGCTCGTCCAGGGCTACAAGCGTATAGGTCGGGCTGTTGTACTCGGTGAAACCGCCTTTTTCCAACGTATAGTCGTAAAAGTGTTTCAGCCGGGCCTGGGCATAGGCTTGCATGCTATCCAGGCCGAAGAGGGTACTCGTCATGTAGGTCACATAGGTGCCCATGATGGCAATGTTGGTGTACCCCGGCCCCACGTCCCGCTTCTGGATGGACCGGGCGGCCAGGATCAGGGAACCCCGGATGGCTGTCTTGATCGAGTCGGGGATCTGCTTCCCGTGTTCCAGCCAAACATCCAGCAGGCTGACGCCGTTAAAGTCGGCCCAGTTGAAGTCCGGCGGCGATTTCTTGGTGGCCAGCGGCTCTTCCAGGTAATAAGGCCATACGCCGCGGGTGCGTGATCCGGTGGCCGTATCCTGCAGCCGGATGACCCGGGCGATGATATCAAAAGCCCTCTGCCGATTTTCCCGCCCTCCATAGTCCAGCAGTTTGACCGCATAGGACAGGGAAGCCCGTACCTCGTGATAGGTCCCGCTGTCGGCATCGGTATGGTAGTTCCAGCCGTTCAGCTTTTTGGTGATCATGTGTTCGGCAGGGTCGTAAAGGGAGTCCATACGGGCCAGCGAAGCGGCCAGCACGCTGCGGTCTGCGTCGGACAGCGTCCCGCTGCGGGAAGCGCAGGCGCCCAGCATGCCCAGCAGGGGCAGAATGATCCAATATCGCCACATAAGTTCGTTTTTTTAGGTTCGGTGATCCCGGTCAGGCCGGGGTATGGGATCGTAAGGCAGCGGCTAGCGCCGCAAGAGCGCAGCTGCACACCAGAGCACCGGGGCCTGCCCATGCAGGTCTCCGGTGACGCGCTTGCGGTCCAGGTAGTACTGCCGGTCGTTCTTCTTGTTGGTACCCTCGCAGACTTCCCGCATATCAGCATGGTCGTCCAGGTAGGAGATCAGGGCCAGCCAGGCTTTGCGGGCTGCAGGGCCGTACGTTTTGGCGTCGAGCCAGCCTGCCTTCACCCCCGTGATCATGGCATAGGTAAACATGCCCGTGCCGGAGGTCTCCGGCCAGGCCGCGGGGTCGTCCACCAGCTGGCGCCACATGCCCTGGGGGCTCTGGTACTGCAACAAGGCCTGCATCATCCTGCGGTATCCCTGCATGATGCGCGCACGGTCAGGGTTGTCTTCTGGCAGCGAGCGCAGCAGTTCCGTCATGCCGGCCGCCATCCATCCATTGCCTCTCCCCCAGTAAAAGGGGACATCGGGCGCATGGTAGAAGAGCCCGTTCGGGCGTTGCAGGGAATCCAGGGACACCACCATCTCCTTCGCCGCCCGGTCAATATAGACCGGGTTGCCGGTGGCCCGGTAAGCCTGTGCCTGCACGGCCGTGATCATGAACATGTCGTCGATCCACA
>CBINPH010000410.1:0-2403 GCA_966252445.1 uncultured Chitinophagaceae bacterium
TTGACTATGCCCCGCATGTGCGTGATGATCAGTCTGGCATAAAACCCGTCTCCCTTGATGTCTACGACTCCCTCGCCGGGCCGCAGATCGTCATCGGAAGGGCGGTTCGTGATGATACCCATGATCAGGGAATCCATGGATAGCTTGGCGGGATGGCCACCGTTTAGCGCCAAACGGAGGGTCTGGCTGTTGGCGCTGCTGGAGAAGACAGCAGTCAACCGGTCCGTTCCCAGCTGCCAGGCCATGGAGTCCGTTCTGTCATTGTTAAGCTGCAGGCCTTCCAGCCAGTAGTTCATATGCTCCGCAGAAAAGGCGGAAGTAGAAGGACGGCTGAGATTGAAATACCGGTTTTTGTTGACCGGCGGGCTGTCCATGAAAACCGCTGCATGCATGCCCACCGTCCGCAGGGCCGAATCCGCGAACGCGTAGGGGCTGAGATCCGTGACGTGTTGCAGATCGGCTGAAAAATAGGGTTGTACCGCCGCAACGCCATGGACCTCATAGAGATAACCGATGATGGAGGTGATCTCGGCAGCCGTCCTGGTGCCGGGTTGCTGCTTTTGGGGGAGGACTTTGCCGTTTTTCGCCAGGCCTTGTTGACGCAGGATTTTCTCCAGGCGGCTTTGCTGGCTGTAGCGGCAGAGCGGCGTCATGCTGCACAGGGCGGCCAGCACGGCGATCAGCAGGGAGGAAGGAATCACTTTGATGTTTTCCCGGTGCCCAGGAATAAAATAGAGCGCAAGAAAGAGAAGCCAGATACCCGTTATGGCCACCCAGTACCGTTCTTCCGTCAGTCCATAGTGATAGATCCGCACGCCAATGGCTACCATGAGCAGGGCCAGCAGCGGAATCATGATCCAGTAAAAAAACTTGTTGTACAGGACAATCCAGCGGTTACCCTCCTCATGCCGCACAGGAAAGACCAGCAGCAGGGACAGAATGCCGAACACGGCGAACGCGATGACCAGGTTGGCGACCCACCCGCTGGGAAGATGCCATTGTAGGATGATTTTCAGCTCGTAAGCCAGCAGGATGAGGATATACAGGCTGACCAGGGGGATAAGCACAAACTGGGTAAAGATTTTCAGCCCCCGGGGATAGCGGCCTTCCTCTCCGGCTGCGGCAGGGGGATGGGGGATACCGGCCAGGAAGATGCTGGTATTGAAGAGGCCGGCAATGAGTATCCAGAGCCGGAGAAAGACCTCGTCCCTGATCTCCAGGGAAAAAAGCTCCCGCAAGGCCAGCAGCGCAATGCAAATGCCGGCAAAAAGCACCCCGGAATACAGCACAGCCGTCAGAAAACGCAGGAAGAGATCTTTGTTATAATGCCAGAAAGCGGACACCTGTCCCTTGGTGCTAAAGGGCAAGATAGAGACCAGCAGATGAGCGGTCGCCGCCAGGAGGGCAAACCGGTACCAGTCCCCCCGATTCATGGGGCTGTGGAGACTGAACCAGTATCCTGCCAGCGCCAGGACAAGGATGATCTGCAGGCCCGTGCCTTTTCCCCGGGCCGGTGTTCCTGCCTCGGCAAAAGTGCTCAGAGCAATGCTGAATACCATCCCCAAATGACTGCATATCAATATTTTAACCCAGAAGCTCTGCGCGGCCTCCGGAAGGGAATAAGATATCTCCAGGGCAGCGAAGGTCCCTAGGCATGCAAAAAGCAAGGCCAGCGGAAAACGCCTGAGAATCCCGAAGAACTGGCGCGTCAACGAATGCAGGGAGGGTAGAGACGACAGGCTGAATTTCATGAGAGCGCTTTATCAAATGTAAAAAACTCCGGTGAAACGGCCTTTGGCCTGCCTAGCGCGCCGGGGAGGATTTCTTTTTCGACATGAACCTTTTGCAGAGCATCTTGTTATTTTCCCATTGTTTCCATGCAAAACGCTATCCCATGTTACGATACTGGTGGCTGGCTGCCGGTCTGGGTGCCCTGTTTCTCGGTTGTACCCCGCAGGCAGCCCAAAAGAAGGAAAATACGATGGCCAAAGAGGCGACCCAAGGTACGGCGATAACGTTAAAAGGTGAGACTGTTCACACCACCGGGCACCTTCCCGCCGTGGGGCGGGAGGCTCCGGATTTTACCCTGACGGCGGAGGACCTCAGCGCCAAAACCCTCAAAGACTTTAAGGGCAAGAACATTATCTTGAACATTTTCATCAGCGTCAATACAGGCGTATGCTCCAAGTCGGTGCGGACCTTCAACGAGAAGGCGGCCGACATGAAAAATACCGTAGTGCTTTGCATGTCCAAAGACCTTCCCTTTGCCCAGAAGCAATTCTGTGGAGCTGAAGGGATCGACAATGTGGTCATGCTGTCGGATTTCCGGACGGATTTCGGTACCCGCTACGGGGTATTGCTCACAGACGGGCCCATGAGGGGGCTGCTGAGCCGGGCGGTGGT
>CBINPH010000411.1:0-2401 GCA_966252445.1 uncultured Chitinophagaceae bacterium
GCCATGCAGCCGCTGCCGGCGGCCGTCACGGCCTGACGGTATATCTTGTCCTGCACGTCCCCGCAGGCAAACACGCCTTCCACGCTGGTGCGGGTGCTGCCCGGAACGGTCCGCAGGTATCCCTGGTCGTCCATGTCCAGCTGCCCCTTGAAGATGGATGAATTGGGCTGATGGCCAATGGCCACAAAGAAGGCGCTGACGGCCAGGTTCCGTTCCGTGCCGCTGACGTTGTCCCGGATGCGCAGGCCCTCGACCTTATCTGCACCCAGTACTTCGGCCACTTCGGTATTCCAGTATACCTGTATGCCGGGATGTTTCAGCACCCGGTCCTGCATGACCTTGGAGGCACGCATTTCTCCCCGCCGCACCAGCATGTGTACGGTAGGGCACAGGTTAGCCAGGTACAGGGCCTCTTCACAAGCCGTATCCCCGGCACCGACAATGGCCACCTCTTTGTTCTTGAAAAAGAAACCATCGCAGACGGCGCAGGCCGATACGCCATAGCCGTTCAGCCGCTGTTCGCTGGGCAGGCCCAGCCACTTGGCCGAGGCTCCCGTGGCAATGATCAGGGCTTCCGCCTCGATGATCTTTTCTTCGTCAATGGTGATGCGAAAGGGACGGGAAGAAAGATCTGCTGACGTGGCCATGCCATAGCGGAGATCTGCGCCCATGCGGGCGGCCTGTTTCTCAAAATCGACCATCATGTCCGGGCCTTGCACGCCCTGGGGATATCCGGGATAGTTTTCCACTTCGGTCGTGATCGTCAGCTGTCCTCCGGGCTGAATGCCCTGGTAAAGCACCGGTTTCAGGTTGGCCCGGGAGGCATATATGGCTGCGGTATAGCCTGCAGGGCCTGAACCAATGATGAGCAATTGTACTTTTTCTGGTGTGTGGCTGTCCATTGCGTGTTTGCTTTCTTTTGTCGTTTACCGGCCGATGACCAGGGTACGGTACTGGGCCGCATACCCGCCCCAGTAACCCAGTCCTCCCTGAATATTGCTTTTGACGGCAATGGGAGAGGAGAAGGGATTACCGCTGCTGCTCCAGGCATATTCCCAGGTGCTCCAGAAGTCAAAGGTCGACTTGTCGATGTTGCAGAATTTGAGGGTAACGGTATCGCCCGGGTCAAAATAGCCATAATCGTCAAAATCGATCATGTCGTTCTTGCTGATGCCCCGGTCTATGAGAAAATCAAAGGTGGTGCCGTTGGTGATCTCATCGTTGGCTACGGAGTTCAGTCCGGGTAAAAAGGGTTCATGGTTGCGCCGGGTGAAGTACCGCGCGTGATTGCCGGGCTCCGGCGGATCGACGATCCGGGCCATCAGGTAAAGCTGGGTGCTGTCGGGTTTCTCATCCCTGATGCCCGGGATCCACCACAGGGAATCCAGCCGGAATCCGCCGGCCGGAATGGTGGTGACGGCCTGCAGCCGCGCTGTGCCGGCCGTGATCTCCAGGCGATAGGTCTTTCCCGGCCGTCCCCTGAAAGGATGCGGGTCCGAGGTATCGGAAGAGTAATAGTAATATTTTCCCGAGAGGGTATCTTGCTGATATTCCCTGAGGGTGACGGTGTTCCCACCTTCTTCCGCCACGGTGACGACGGCATCGTGGACGAAAAGATCCTTCAGCAGGGCTGTATCCAGGCGGGAAAAATAGTCCAGGCTACGTGTGAGGATCACCACGGGAGCCCGTCCGCTCTCAATGCTGCCGTCTACCACAATTTCCTGTTCCGTATCGTGCAGCGCGATGGAAATATCCTTCTCGCAGGAGCCCAGCCCCGCTGCGAGGAGAACCGCCGCTGTAAGGTTACGTAAACGCATCTGTCCGGATAAATGGTCAAAGGTAAAAGATTAACGTCATTGTTGAAAGCCGCCACCCGGCATCCCCCAATGGCAGGATGGAAAAAACCCCGCCTGTGAGCGGGCGGGGTTTGTATGCGGTGTCGGTGACGGACCTTCGGATCACTGACCCAGGTAGGTCTTCAGCGCATTGCTGAACCGGGCCTTCTGCAGACGCTTGATCGCCCGCTCCTTGATCTGGCGGATGCGTTCCTTGGTGAGGTCGTATTTCTGACCGATCTGTTCGATGGAGGTGCCGTTTTCCCCATCCAGCCCGAAATAGGCGTTCACGATCTCCGACTCGCGGGGGCTGAGGGATTTCAGTACCCGGCGAATCTCCTCACGGAGCGAGTCCTTCATGACGTCGTCATCGGTGATGTCTCCGCCTTCCAGCAAATCGCCCATGGCCACATCTTCAGCCTCGTGCACAGGAGCGTCCAGGCTCATGTGGCGGGTATTGCTCTGGAAAATATGGTTGATCTCCGATTCATTCATCTCCAGCATTTCGGCCAGTTCCTCGGTGGACGGTTCGCGCTCATGCTCCTGCTCAAAAGCCATATAGGCGT
>CBINPH010000412.1:0-2359 GCA_966252445.1 uncultured Chitinophagaceae bacterium
GGGCCTGTCCTGGGGTACGCCCTGGTATTATACCGGATTTAGCCCCTGGCATTCCGGCTGGTACTCGCCGTATTATGCCAGCTGGTATTCTCCCTACTATTACGGAGGGTACGGCTATTACCACGGCGGTTATGGCAAGAATGTCGCCAACCCGAGGCCAGCCACCAGCTGGGGACCCCGCCGCGCTGTCAACTCGCCGGCCTCCAACAGCGGACGAACCGTAGAGGGGAATAACGGCAGCAGCAGTGCCCCCAGAAGGGTATTCCGCAGCAATGGGACGGAAAATCCCACGACACCGCGCACCGGTTCCGCCCGCAGGGTCTTCCGGGCCAGCCCCAGTGAACGTCCCGTAGGGGTGCAGAACGGCCGTACGGTGGAGACCAGGCCGGCACGGACCAACACGAACACCCGTGAAGCTACCAGGCCTCAGGAAACCCGGACCTTCCGCCCCACACGCACTTTTGAAAGCAACAGTACGCCCCGGGTGAACAGCAGCAGCAGCAGCCGTTCATCCTCCGGTTCGAGCAGTGCGCCTGCCCGGACCTTCAGCCCCAGGCGATAACCTTTTCCATACCCCCGTCCGGACCTCCGGCGGGGGTTTTTTTCGGCCCCCAGGGGCCATGGCATTTTTCTGTACACCAAGTCGATATTGATGAATAAAAGAATCCTGGCATTGTTGGCCATCCTGTTTCTTTGGCAAGCGGGATACGCCCAGACGGAAGAAGACGCCCTGCGCTACAGTTACCTCACCCCGGGCGGCACAGCCCGCATGCAATCCATCGGCGGCGCCGGCATCTCCCTGGGTGGCGACGTGAGCGACATGGGCAGCAATCCGGCGGGGATAGGCCTTTTCCGGACCAGTGATGCCTCGATCACGGCCGGATTTCAGAGCAAGACCGATGAAGGGAGCTATATGGGTCAATCCAGCTCCGATTTCAAAAACGGGGTTTTCCTGCAGCAGGCGGGGATCGTGATTGCCTCGCCCGGCAGCCGCCGTCGCCCCTCGAAATGGAAAAACTTCAGCTTTGGCTTCGGCGTGAACCGCCTGGCCAACTTCAACGAGACCGTGTATTACCAGGGGGAAAACAACGAGTCCTCGTACTCGGACAACTACCTGATCGAGCTGGCCAAAAACCACGAGTCGAATTACAACAACATGGCCACCAACTACCCTTTCGGCATTAGCGAAGGATACCTGGCCGGCCTGATCTTTCCCATAGAGAACAACGGGACCTTCCAGGATTGGTACAGCCTGCCCAGCCAGGTGCTCGAGGATGGCCACAGCCTGGTGCAATCCAACAGCACCCGCACCAAGGGCGGGCTGAATGAGGTTTCCCTGGCCGTGGCCGGCAATTACGACAATAAACTCTATCTGGGCCTCAGCCTGAACGTACCCTCCATCAAATTCGACCGCAGCCGCGATTTCCGGGAGACCAACCTGACAGACAAGGACGCGTTACTCCGGTATTATGACGTGGTCGACGACTTGCATACGACGGGAGCCGGCTTCAATGGAAAGCTCGGCCTGATCTACGCCGTCAACGATAAGGTCCGCCTGGGAGCAGCCTTTCACTCCCCCACGATCTTCTCCATGCATGACACCTATACCACCAGCGTGGTCACCAGCACCACCGACCAGGGCATCACGGCCGCCACGACCACGGACGTGACGGGGGGCTATCCCGGCGACTACCAGTATTCCATGACGACGCCCTGGAGGGCCTCCGCAGGCATATCCGTTATCTTCGGCACCACACCGGATGTCAGCCAGCAGCACGGATTTGTGACCCTGGACTATGAATATGTCAACTATGGGGCTGCCCGCTATCATTTCAACGCGAGTGACGCCACCCCCGACGATAAGGCGCTGGCCGATGCCCTGAACCGCTCCATCGGCGAGTTGTATACCGGCGCATCCAACCTGCGTCTGGGCGGGGAGATGAAGTTCGACCTCCTGGCCCTGCGGGCCGGGGTCGCTTACATGGGAAGCCCTTACGCCTCCGACGCCGACGGGGACCAATTCCGGTACAGTGCCGGTGTGGGCTACCGGAACAGGGGCTTCTATGCGGACCTCACCTACGTCTATGCCCTGCAGAACTTCAGCGAACAGCCCTATCTGATCCCCTCGGACAATGCCCTGGGTATCTCCTCTCCCCCGCCGGTTGACCTGCAGAGCCGGGCCAGCCAGATCCTGCTTACCATAGGATTTAAATTATAACTTATACCGAATCCTGCCCGTATGTCATTAAAAAGGCCCCGTCCATGGACGGGGCCTGTGGCATTGGTTTCATTCGCAATCCTTAGCTGCCAGTGCCGGACGTATCGACCGTGGAGCTGGTATCCGTTTGCGCCGGGGCAG
>CBINPH010000413.1:0-2359 GCA_966252445.1 uncultured Chitinophagaceae bacterium
GACGACGCAGATGGACGGTCCTTTCATACTGCGGCTGAAGGGCAGCATCGCCTTCAAAATTTTTTGGGGCCTGGTGGTGGTGTACCTGGTGTTCTCCATCGTCAAGTTCCTGGAGATGCCCCTGCTGACCAGCATCCTGCAGAACTTCATCAGCGTAGGCATCATCGCCATCATCATCATCTTCCAGCCTGAGATACGCCGCTTCCTGCTGATGCTGGGCAAAAAGATCCCTTTCAGCGAAGGCAAGGCCTGGCGCAAGCTGCTCATGCCCGACAAGTTCAAGGATTTCCGGCAGGAAGAAGAGGTCATCCAGCACATCATCCTGGCCACCAACAACCTGGCCAACACCTATACCGGCGCCCTCATCCTGCTGGCCAATACCTACAAGCTGCGCTTCGACACCACTTCGGGGGTGCCCATAGACGGCCAGGTCAGCGCCCGCCTGCTGGAGAGCATCTTTAAGAAGGACAGTCCCCTGCACGACGGGGCGGTGATCATCGCCGGCAACCGCATCATCGCCTCCAAGGTGGTCCTGCCGGTCTCCGACAACCCCGACCTGCCGCCGCGCATTGGCCTGCGCCACCGCTCCGCGGTGGGCGCCACCGAGCAGAGCGACTCGCTGGCCATCATCGTCTCCGAAGAAAGGGGCAGCATCGGCTATGCCCGTGACGGCAAGCTGTACATGAACGTGTCGCTGGAAGACCTCAAGAGCAAGCTCTACGAAAAACTGATCGAGGAGGGCAACTGATGGAACGCACCATCGTGCTTTTCGACGGGGTATGCAACCTCTGCAACGGCCTGGTCAACTTCCTCCTCCGCCATGACCGGCATGACCGGCTGCGTTTCGGCAGCCTGCAGTCTGCCGAAGGGAAGGCGCTGTTGGCCGCGCATGGCCTGGCGGATGCCGTGGACTCGCTGGTGGCCATAGAAGGCGGCAAAAGCTGGGTGGAAAGCGAGGCGGTGCTCGTGGTCTGTAGAAAACTGCCTTTCCCCGGGCGCCTGGCCGCGGTCCTGAGGCTAGGTCCCCGGCGCTGGCGCGACGCCCTGTACCGCAGCATAGCCCGCCGCCGCTACCGGTGGTTCGGGCGGCGGCAGGCCTGCATGGTACCTACGCCGGAGGTGCAACGGAAGTTCATAACACCGCCGGATCAGGATGAATTAAGGTAAAGCCCGTGCTCAGGGCTGGGGGGCTGGCGGAGGCGGGGGCGTCGGCTTGCCCGTGACGTCCTTCAGCGCTACCTCGAACAGCAACACCTCGTTGGGCTTGATCTTCGGGGCGCGGCCCATGGGACCGTACGCGAGCCCGGAGGGGACCACCAGGGTAGCTTCTCCGCCTTTGTGCAGCGTTTTCAGTCCTTCTTCCATGCCCGGTATCATCGCCTGGCGGCCCATCATAAAGGTCAGCGGCTCGGTATGGTGGAAGCTGCTGTCCACGTTGGAATCGAAGGCTTCTCCGTCGAGAGTCTTTCCGGTGTACATCACGGAAACCTGCTGCCCATCCTGGGGCTGGGGTCCGTTACCCTCCTTGGTTTTGATCACATACACGCCGTTCTCGGTCTTCTCGGCCTGCCAGTGCAGGCTGTCAACATACGCCTTGATGATGGCGTCGTCGGTGGCCTTTTGCTGCTTGCTTTCTTCTTCCAGCGCCGCATGGTACTGCTCTTCGCTGCGCACGTCCAGCACGCGGACATAGATGTGTATGGTGTCGCCGTTTTTGACAAAGGGCGGGCGGCTCATGGGGTTTTTCATCACCGAGTCGGCCGGGATCAGGAACTCGGCGCTGTCGCCCTTCGACAGCAGGGCCAGCCCCTCCATCATATCGTAGGGCTGCCCGTTGGATTTCTGCAAGGGCAACCAGCGGTAGCCGGGGGGATCCTCCCGGGTATCCATGATGACCGTATCGTGGATCACCGTCCGGATCTGGATCTTCATAAAATCCCCTTCCTTGCCGGGTTGACCCGACGCATCATCCACGATGAGGTATTCCAGGCCGCTGGGCGTCGCCTGGAAATGGGCCTTGGGGCCGCAGCTTACAGCCGACAGCAAGAGGGCCATCCCGGCGGCAGCAGGGGCCCAACGACGCCAGGCGCCTGAACTTTGACGAGAAACGAATGATCGCATATGGTTGAATTGAGTTTTTAGCGTAGCAGGTTCTTGTTCTCCTCGAGCGCTATTTTAAAGCGCTCCACCGTTTTCTCCAGGGTATCGCCGGAACGGCCGCCGGCGGCGTTGATGTGTCCTCCCCCCTCGAAATACTTGCGGGCGAAGGCATTGACGTCAAAATCGTCCTTGGAACGAAATGATAAGCGGACCTCTTCCTTCCGGTCAATAATGAGGGCGGCGAAGCGTATGCCGCGGA
>CBINPH010000414.1:0-2301 GCA_966252445.1 uncultured Chitinophagaceae bacterium
CATGAAGAAGAAGGTGCCCGCCTGGCGCAGGCCTTTCTTGAAAAAATACCCATGGAGGAGCGCGTCGTTCGAGCGGTCAGGAATTGTATCCTCGCTACCCGCATTCCCCAGAAGCCGGGAAACCTGCTGGAGCAGATCCTCTGCGATGCGGACCTGTTCCACCTGGGCACCGAGGAGTTCAGGGAAGTCAACAAGCGCATGCGTGCCGAAGCCGAACTGGTCAAGGGGGTGGCTATAGACAAGCAGACCTGGCGGAAGCATACGATCCAGTTCCTGGGCGACCATCACTACCATACCGATTATGTCCGTTTGCTCCTGGGCGAGGGTAAGGCCCGGAACATGGAGCGCCTTCAGGAGAAAGCTGCCCGCGACAGCGAGTCCCCAGCCACGGCGCCTGCTGCAGGGGAGAAAAAGAAAAAGGAGAAAGCCGGCAACAGGCCCGAACGGGGCATAGAGACGATGTTCCGGGTGACCTCGACCAACAACCAGCGCCTCAGCGACATGGCCGACAACAAGGCCCATATCATGATCACGGTCAATTCGATCATTCTGTCAGCCGTCATCAGCCTGCTGCTGCGCAAGCTGGACTCGAATCCCCACCTGATCATCCCCACTTACCTGATCCTGGCAGTGGGCGTCTTCGCCATCATATTTTCCATCCTCGCCACCCGCCCCAACCTGCCCTCCGGGACCTTCACCCAGGATGATATCGACAAGAAGCAGGTCAACCTGCTGTTCTTCGGCAATTTTTACCGGATGAACCTCGACGACTATACCCAGGGCATGCTGCGCGTCATGGAGGACCGGGACTTCCTCTATGGCTCGCTGATCAGGGACGTGTATTCCCAGGGTATCGTCCTGGGACGGAAGTACCGGCTGCTGCGGATATCCTACAACATATTCATGTACGGCCTCATTGCCTCCGTGATTGCCTTCGTGATCGCTACGGTTTATTAGGCCAAAAAAATTGCCTTTTCAGGTAGGAAAAGATATGATACGGTATTTTCACAGGGACATCAGCTGGCTCTCGTTCAACGGGAGGGTGCTCGAGGAGGCCGCCCGCGAAGGCGTGCCGCCGCTGGAGCGCCTGAAGTTCCTGTCAATCTATTCGTCGAACCTCGACGAGTTTTACCGGGTACGGGTGCCGGCCCTCATGGCCCTGCACCGCCTGGGGGGGTCGGCGGAGAGCGGGGGTATGCTGGACGACATCAGGCGTATCGTGGAAGAGCAGCAGGATCGTTTCGGTTTTCTGCTGCGGGAGCGCCTCATCCCCCTGCTGGCCGAGCGCGGTGTGCGGCTCCTGTATGGACAGCCGCTGCCTCCGGAGATCGCCGGGCCGGTGGACCGTTATTTTTTTGCCCAGGTCGCCGCCTTCCTGCAGCCGGTCGTCGTGGGAAGCCACGAGGGTTTTTTCCCCGAGAACAACCAGCTGTATTTCGCCGTCAGGCTGGGCGGCGCGGCGCCGCGCCTCGTCGTCCTGAAGATCCCTTCCGACGCCCTGCCGCGCTTCCTGGCGGTGCATGATGGCGGGCAGCGGTATATGGTGTTTCTCGACGATATCCTCCGGGAACAGTTGCCCCGGGTCTTCCCCGGCGAAAAAGTGTTGTCCTGCCACAGCTTTAAGATTACCCGCGACGCCGACCTAAACCTACAGGACGAATACGAGGGCGATATCGCCGAGCAGATGGAGCGCCTCGTCTCCCGGAGGGACTTCGGCATAGCTACCCGCTTCCTGTATGACGCCTCCATGGGGCCGGAGGCCTTGGGGGCTCTCACCCGTGCGCTCAGGCTGGAGGCCGCGAACCAGATGCCGGGTGGCCGGTATCATAACCTGAAAGACCTGGGGTCCATGCCCCTGCCGGGTGAGGGCTGGCGCTACGATGCCTGGCCCCCTGCGCAGCTGCCCCTGACGGACAGCCTGTTTGAGCGCATGCGCGAAAGGGATTTCGTGCTGCATCCTCCGTACCAGAGCTATGACACGGTGCTCCGTTTCTTTAACGAGGCGGCGATGGACGCGGATGTCCAGGCGGTCTTCGTCACCCTTTACCGCGTGGCCAGCGACTCGCGCATTGCGCATGCCCTGATCAGTGCTGCCAGCAATGGCAAGCGGGTCACTGTCTTCGTGGAGCTTAAAGCCCGTTTCGACGAGTCCAATAACCTTAAATGGGCCAAGAAGATGAAGGCTGCCGGTATCCGCATCATCTACAGCATCCCGGGCCTGAAGGTGCATGCCAAAGTGGCCCTGGTAGTCCGGCGCAAGGGCTCCCGCAGCGAATACCTCGGGTTGCTGGGCCCCGGCAA
>CBINPH010000415.1:0-2279 GCA_966252445.1 uncultured Chitinophagaceae bacterium
ACATGTTTTCCTGGACCTTTATCCAGGGTCATCCCGCTACCGCGATCCAGGACCCGTGAACTTCATGAACCTGTCGACAGCCAGATCGGAGAAGCGCGCCAAAGAAGTGGGTGTTCGCAAGACCCTGGGCGGCGGGCAAGGTTCCCTGATCCTGCAATTCTTCGCCGAGTCCACCCTCTTGGTGCTGGCGGCTTTTGGGCTGGCTGTCCTGGCGGTATGGCTGCTGCTCCCGCTGTTCAATGCCATGGTTGACAAAGACCTGTCGCTGGACCTGACCCAGCCCTATTTCTGGCTGGGCTCCCTGGCGATCATCCTGTTTACCGGGATCCTGGCGGGCAGTTATCCGGCCTTGTACCTGTCCTCCTTCAAGCCCGTGCAGGTACTGAAGGGAACATTTCGTAGAGGCGGCCATGCCTCCTTGTCGCGGCATTCCCTGGTGGTGACGCAGTTCGTGATCTCCATTTTCCTGCTTTCGGCCAACGTCATCGTATACCGGCAGATCCAGCATGCCAAGCAGCGGGACATGGGCTACAAGGCCGGCAACCTGATCATGATCACGGGCAGGGAGGACACCCAGCGGAATTTCGCGGTCATCAAGCAGGAACTGCTGCAAAGCCGCATGGTGGCGGCGGTGACCCGGACCAGCTCCCCTATTACCCAGGTCTGGTGGAAGTTGACAGC
Source organism: uncultured Chitinophagaceae bacterium (assembly GCA_966252445.1). Lineage (GTDB taxonomy): Bacteria > Bacteroidota > Bacteroidia > Chitinophagales > Chitinophagaceae > CBINPH01. The sequence continues at coordinate 682 of CBINPH010000415.1, forward strand.
CCCCTACTGGAACGGGAACCCGGCAGACCTCCGCCTGATCATCTCCGGCATCCGGACAGATGTGGATTTTACCAAAACCATGGACATACCCCTGTTGCAGGGCCATGACTTTAGGGGCACCCCGGCAGATTCCGCATCCATCTTGCTGAACAGGGCTGCCGTAGCGGCCATGCATCTTTCCCATCCGCTCGGCTTGGAGATGCGTTTTGGCGACGAAAAATATACCGTCATCGGGGTGACGGAAAACGTCATTATGGAGTCGCCTTACCAGCCGGTAGACCCCATGCTGACTTTTTACAACCCCGGCCATGTGGGCGTGATCTCCCTGCGCCTGCAGGCGGGTGTCACGCCGGGGAAAGCGCTGCCTGTTATAGCGAAAGTGTTCAGGAAATACAACCCCTCATATCCGTTCGACTACCAGTTCGCCGATGAGGAGTATGGTCATAAATTCCTTTCCGAAGAGCTCATCAGCCGGATCGCCGATCTTTTTGCCGCCCTGGCCATCTTTATCTGCTGCATGGGATTGGCCGGCCTGGCCGCCTTTACCGTCGCCAAGCGCTTCAGGGAAATCGGCATCAGAAAAGTGCATGGCGCAACTGTATGGCAGATCCTGCTGCTGATCTCCGGGCAATTTTTGAAACTGGTGCTCATTTCATTCGGGGTGGCCGTACCGCTTACCTGGTGGCTCATGCACCGCTGGCTGGAAAAATACCCGTACCGGATCGAGATCAGCCTCTGGCTTTTTCTCGTGGTGGGGCTGGTCGTCTTGCTGCTCGCCCTGGCCGTCGTGTCGCTGAACGCGCTCCGCGCGGCGACAGTATCTCCCGTGAAAAGCCTGCGGACCGAATAAGCAGGGACCACCCCTGATCACCCCCATACGGTAAGCTTCTCCGCCATGGCCTTCGTCCTGGCCACGGGAGCCTTTCCGCCGGCCAAAGCCACCGATGCCGGTAGAGCGCCAGCGCACGGCATGACCCCGGACGACCGGAGCATAGGCCGCCGCCCCCGCGGCGCTAGGGCGCCAGCGGGACGATCTTAAACCGGTAGGCATAGTCCCGGAACGGCAGCCGGTATTCCGCATGAGGCCAGGCGCCCCAGGAGTTGTCGCAGCCCAGGCCCATCTGCTGGAGGTCAACCGACAGCACCGTCATGGCTCTCGGCTTCAGCTCGCCGGAATGCGTGTGGTGCTTGGTCAGCCCCTCGTCGAGGTCCTCGTCCAGGTAAGGTCTGGCGGTGTAGTTCAGCACTGTATCCGAGCTGATCATCAGCCCCCTGCCCTGCCCGTCCGTGACCTTCATCCAGCGCACGTCGGATTTGTTGCCGCTCTCCTGGGGACGCACATAAGGGTGTACCTGGTCCCGCACCGCTCCTGCATACAGGCCCACGAAGGTCGCGTCCTTGCGATCCCAATAACTTTCACCCGGGCCGCGCCCATACCACTGCATTTGCCCGAAAGCCTCCGGAAGCACCAGCTGCATCCCGAATTTGGGCAGCATGGGGACCTTCCTGCTGGTGTCGGCATGCATGGCTTCGCTGACGACGATCTCTCCACGTCCGTTGATGGCATAGCTCAGCGTGAGGCGGGCATAGACATCAGG
>CBINPH010000416.1:0-2278 GCA_966252445.1 uncultured Chitinophagaceae bacterium
CCGCGGTGCGTGAACGCGAGGTGGCCGCGCATGTCCTGCATCGCCAGCGTGCGCCCTACGCTCGCCGTGGCGCCTTCGAACGTGTAGTCGCCGGACACGCCGACCGGCTCCGTTCCCGACAGGGGATAGACCAGGTGCAGCAGGTCCATGCGTTCGGGCACGGAGGTCTCTTCGTCGACGTAATGCCGGAAATGGAGGCTGTCGTCCCTGATGGACCAGCCGGCGAGCGGTATATAGCTGTATGCCCCCGGGGCACCGCGCCAGAGGCGCTCGAAGAAGGATGCCCGCGGCACGGGCGCCTGCTTGCGCACCGCCAGCAGGCGGGCCCGGAAGCCGGGTTCCTTGCCGCCCAGCTCCAGGATCATTTCGTTGGCATATGGGGAATGGTCTGGCGCCAGGTAATAGGCGAAGATCCCCGCCAGCACGGCCGCTATGATGAGCACCAGGCCGATCATGGCGCCCCTGTTCTTTTTCAGGCGTCGCCAGGCCTGGCTGCGGAACGATTCGGGCTGTTGCGGGTTATCGGGCATGCTGAGGAAAAGAAGGGTAAAGGTAGTAAGTTTTTGCACCGCTGGCGGCGACGGGCGCTGCGGAAAACGGAGCCCCGCCACGAACGGAATTTGCGCTGCGTGGGGTCATCCTCGGCGGGATTGTATTATTTTTGCCCTTGCGTCAAAAACCCAGAGACATGACCCGCGGACCCGTATCCCAATTCATCGAACATCACTACCGTCATTTTAACGCCGCCGCGCTGATGGATGCCGCCAAAGGGTATGAACGGCACCTGGCCGAAGGTGGGAAGATGCTGATCAGCCTCGCCGGCGCCATGAGCACCGCCGAGCTGGGGATCTCGCTGGCTGAGATGATCCGCCAGGACAAGGTGCAGATAATTTCCTGTACCGGGGCCAACCTGGAGGAGGACATCATGAACCTGGTGGCCCACGACCATTACAAGCGTGTGCCGCACTACCGGGACCTCAGCCCGAAAGAAGAGTGGGAGCTGCTGCAGCAGGGCTACAACCGGGTCACCGACACCTGCATTCCCGAAGAAGAAGCCTTCCGGAAGATCCAGCATCATAGTCACCGCATCTGGAAAGCCGCAGAAGACGCGGGGGAACGGTATCTGCCGCATGAGTATATGTACAAGCTGCTGCTGAGCGGTGTGATGAAGGAGGACTATCAGATAGACCCGGCCCACAGCTGGATGCTGGCCGCTGCCGAGAAAAACCTGCCTATCGTCGTGCCGGGGTGGGAGGACAGCACCATGGGAAACATCTTCGCCTCATACTGCATCAAAGGCGAATTGAAGCCTTCTACCATGAAAAGCGGCATCGAATACATGACCATGCTCGCCGACTGGTATACGAAAAACTCCGCGGGAAAGGGCGTGGGTTTCTTCCAGATCGCCGGCGGCATCGCGGGAGATTTCCCGATCTGCGTGGTGCCTATGCTGTACCAGGACCTGGAAATGACCAATATTCCTTTCTGGAGCTACTTCTGCCAGATTTCTGACTCAACCACTTCTTTCGGGTCCTACTCAGGAGCGGTGCCTAACGAGAAGATCACCTGGGGCAAGCTGGATATAGACACACCCAAGTTCATCATCGAATCAGATGCCACTATCGTGGCCCCCCTGATCTTCGCCTGGATGCTGGGATGGTAGGTCACCGCAGACAAGGCACGACCATCTTGTGGGGACCATCAGCCCACAATTTTCAAATGGTTAAACAAGGCCGGTAAAGGCAACTTATCCAGCATTTCCGCTTTTTCCACCCTGATTCACCGGAACAACCTACAATTAAACAAATGCCCCGAAAAAGGATTTGCATTATTATCCTGCAGCGGGGGCAATCTGGTGCTAGGATTTTTGCAGGTGATATGACATGAGACCCTCTAACGGATCTTTTACTATAGTACCCTGCTTCAGGCTATATCGTTTGCATAATTTCTGGAGAACATCTTTGTAGTACCAGGCAATGCTGCCCGTAAAATGAACAGGCACTGTGCGGCATTCCGGATAGGTAGTCAGATGAAAAATAAAGAAATCATTGAGTCCTTCGGATAAAATCTCTTCCACTTCCGGGTGTCCCCGGTTTTCTGATAAGAATTCGGAAAACGAGGCCAAATACCGGTTGACTACCGGATGGCTGTACAATTCTTCCAAGAGAGTACCCTGCTGTATGCCCAGCCGGTGTTCCAGCTTCTGTTTGGTTTCCTGATCAAAGCAATTGTACATGTACTTCCGGATCAGTTTTGTGCCCAGGTAAGCACCACTGCC
>CBINPH010000417.1:0-2275 GCA_966252445.1 uncultured Chitinophagaceae bacterium
TGTACCGGGACTACAAGAACATGGTGATGCGCAACTGGGTCACCCGGGAGGAGAAGCAGATCGACGTCCTGAGCCTGTATCCCCACCAGTTCGAGAGCCTCCGGGACCGCAAGGTGAAGGACATCCGCGACAAGATGAGCTACCAGGACTCGGTGGTCCGCAATTTTTCCGTGCTGCATTCCCTGGACTATTTCGACGACGCGTATGCCAAGTACGGGCAGAACGTGCGCTTTCTCTCGCTTTTCCGCTACATACGCACCCGTTTCAAATATGTGCCCGACGCCAAGCGGGACGAGTATTTCGCCACGCCGCGGGAGACCATCCTCAACGGCATGGGCGGAGACTGCGACGACCACGCCATCCTCATGGCCTCCTGCATGCGGGCCATCGGCGCCATCACCCGCATTGTCATCATCCGGGGCCACGCCTACCCCGAGCTCTTCTGCGGGGACAAGAAGGATTTCGAGGAAATGAAAACGGCGATCCTGCAGCTCTTCAACGATCCCCCCATCGAGAACCTGTACTTCCACGAATACAACGGGCAATACTGGATCAACCTGGACTATACGGCCATGCATCCCGGCGGCCCCTACCTGAACGACGAAGTCCTGGCCGTCGTCGACTGGTAGCCTTCCCTGCACCGCCCTGCCCGACGGCACCCCGGCAGATAATTTCCGCGGCTAGCGCAAAATGCCTAAATTTCCGTCCTAAACCTGTCGCATGACCACCCGGAGAACCGCCCTCAAAACCCTGGCCCTGGGCTCTGCCGCCTTGGGCGTATCGCCCGCGGTATGGGGCGCTGTCCGGCAGAACCCTCAAACAACCTCAGCTTTGAAAGACAACATTCACGCCTCGGCCTGTTACTGGTGCTACGGCTCCATTCCCCTGGATCAGTTCTGCGCCTCCCTGAAACAGCTCGGCATGAGCGCCATTGACCTGCTCGGCCCCAAGGACTTCCCCGTGGCCCGGAAGCATGGCCTGTACTGCGCCATGTGCTACGGCGGCGACATGGGCATTCCCCGCGGATTCAATGACCCGCAATACCACGCCCCCATGCTGAAGAGCTATTCCGAGCTTATCCCCCTGGTGGCCAAGGCCGGCTTTAAGAACGTGATCTGCTTTTCCGGCAACCGGAACGGCATGGATGACGAGACGGGCCTGAAGCATTGTGTAGAGGGGCTCCGCCAGGTGCTCCCCGTGGCGGAGAAACACGGGGTGACGATGGTCATGGAGCTGCTCAACAGCAAGGTAGACCACCATGACTACATGTGCGACCATACCGCCTGGGGGGCGGAGCTCTGCCATCGCCTGGGCTCGGAGCATTTCAAGTTGCTTTACGACATCTATCATATGCAGATCATGGAAGGCGATGTGATCCGCACCATCCGCGAGCACCACGACTGCATCGCCCATTACCATACCGGCGGCGTGCCGGGGCGGCACGAGGTGGATGAGTCTCAGGAACTGTTCTATCCCGCCGTGATGCGCGCCATCCTGGACACGGGATACCAGGGTCATGTGGCGCAGGAATTCGTGCCGAGCTCCAAGGATCCCCGGGAGATGATCGCCGCCCTGGACAAGTGCGTCCGGATCTGCGACGTATGAGCCGTCAGGGCTGCGGCCTGCAGGGCTGCCCCGGCCCGCGGCGCATCGCCGCGCTGAGGTCCCGGAAACGCAGCATCCAGCTTTTGTGCAGCGCCTCCACCATGGTCCGCGGTGGCGTCAGTTCGGCGATGGTCCGGCCCATATAATGGCTGAGCCACCCCGCCACGCAGGCGTCGTGCGCCCGGATGAAAGCCTCCAGCTCCTCCCCGCTGCAGGACAGCGGGTACGTCTCTTCGATCAGCAGCGGCTTTCCCGTCCGGAAAGCCTGCAGGGTCCTGGCGGCCTCTTCCATCTTCCCGGCCTTGGGGTACAGGTGCAGGCTGAGAAAGTCCAGGTGCGGCGCCAGGGCGGCCAGGGATGGAAAGGGCAGGAAACCTACGGTGACGGGCGTATGGGGGTCCACCTCGCGGATGGCCCGGGTAAGGGTATCGATCCAGGCCGCCATGACCTGGACCTGGTCGCGGCCCCGCAGGTCGCGGGTGATGTTCTGCACGTAATGATATCCCCCGAACCCCTTTCCCGGCAGCCAGCCCTGCTCCCCGCGGACACCCGCCACCGGTTCGTTCATCAGGTCATAGCAGAGCACCGCCGCCCGGCCGGCGGCCGTCATGGCCACGCGGCGCCAGAAGGCCGCCTGCGCCGCCCAGCGCGCTTCCTCATCCATCGCGTC
>CBINPH010000418.1:0-2274 GCA_966252445.1 uncultured Chitinophagaceae bacterium
CCGCCGCTACGCTCTCAGAATTTTCCTGCCCGGATATTCCGCCTGGTCACCCAAAAGATCTACAATCCGTTTTGAAGCCATATTGTCGTTTTATTTGATTTTTCCCGGGCACAAAGATATACAAAGTAGGACGATACAAGGCCAAAGACTGCAATTCCGCCTCCCTGGCCTGTCCGAAGGCCTTGCCGGAAAGGGTCCGGACCCGTGATTCCAAAACTTTTTCCGATATTTAAAGGAAAATCCGACAACAGATGGTTCCACTACAAGAAATCAAATCCGGCGACTGGGTCAAAGTGATGCTGGACGGCCAACTGGTCGAAGGCCAGGTCGAGCAAAAAAGCGTCGAGCGGGCTGCGGTGGCCGCGGAAGGAGAGGTCTCCTGGTACCTGCCTGGGCAGATCCATGCCCTCCCCCTGACAGAAGACTGGCTGTACCGTTTCGATTTTGAAAAAAGTGAGGACCCGGAACTCAATGGGGAAGGCCAGGCCTATGTGCACGGCCCTTTTGTGCTCCGCTATCCGGAAAAGGACAATCCCCTGTACATCCGCCTCAGTTGCCATGGGGAGCACGACCGGGAGTTCCGGAACGGACTGTTCGTCCATCAATTCCAGAACCATTACCATGGCATGACCAAGGTGTATATAGGCTGAGGCCTTTTATGCTCAACTCTTCACCGTGAGGGTGTGCCCGCTGACGCTGACCTTGTAGGTTTTCAGCGCGGCCACGCTTTCACCGGTGGAAGGACCGTTGATCACCGCCCCGCTGGTCGAGAAATTGCTGCCATGGTTGTCGCAGTGGAAGCGCATACCATTTTCATCGTATTTCAGCGTAAATCCCTGGTGCGGACAGCTACCCTGTACCGCCGCGAAGGCCGCTGCGGTTAATCCGTCCCCGATGCGGGCCACCAGGACCCCGCTGCGCATCAGGTAGTCACCCACCTGGGTCAACTCATTGTCCAGGTTCACGGTAAAGGACGCTCCCTGCGGGGGTGCATCCGTTCCGTCATCCGATTTGCTGCATGCCGCCAGGCATCCGAGGCAAGCCAGGGCCATCCCTGCGCTTACGCCTTGGATAAAGGTTCTCCGTTCCATCCGATCTGGTTTGTGGGTTTGCTTTATCCCGGAAACGGGAGCCTGGCCTCAAGGGTTGTCTCCGGCAGCCAGAAGCTGCGTCATGCGCTCGCGGAGGAGCCGGAAATAGGCCGGTGCATGCATGAGCCGGCTGCCATACCAGGAAAACAGCTGTCCATCCACGAAGAGGACCGGAAGGCCGGGAAAACGCGCCCGCAACTCCGCGGCGTGCCGTTCCCGGAACGGGAAGGGCTCTGAAGACAGCAGCAGGCAATCGCCCTTTTCCAGGGGCAGGTCTGCAGCGGGCAGTTCGGGGTACCGGGGCAGGGCACCGAATATGTTGACCATGCCCGCTTCCCGCATCATGGCATCGATGAAGGTGCCTCCGCCAGCCAGCATCCAGGGCTTGCGCCAGATGAAGTAGGCGGCGCGGAGGGCCGGGGCCCCGGATACGGCCTGACGAAGCGCGCCGAACCGGGAAGCCAGGGCCCGGCAGAGGGCTGCGGAACGCCCCTCCCGCCCGGTCAGCGCGCCTACGCTACGGATCATCTCCAGGGCCCCGGGCAGGTCACACACATCGCTGACCCATACGGGGAAACGCTTCATCAGCTCCTCGACGTCCTCCCGGCGGTTCTCTTCCTTGTTGGCCAGGATGAGGTCGGGCCGGAGGGCGGCGATGGTGCGCAAATCCAGCTGCTTGGTCCCCCCGACCAGGGTCTTGCGCTTCCGCCATGCCGGAGGCCGTACGCAAAACCGGGTGATCCCCACCACTTGTTCGTCCAGGCGGAGGGCAGCCAGCAGTTCCGTGATCGAGGGCACCAGCGACAGGATCCGCAGGGGAGGACCGGGCAGCTCCAGGCGGCGCCCCAGCTGGTCGGTATACCATTCCATAGGGCAAAGAACGGCAATCGCCGCCAATGGTGGCTGCCCGGCCTTCAAGGCGAAGGCCAGGGTGAAGGGAGGGTTTAAAAAAGACAATATAATTGCCGTTATTTGTTGCCGCAATTTTGCCCTGGCTATTAATGCAACGATTTCATGAAAAATATTTTTTGGGCATGCGCATGCTTGTTCCTGGTCACTGGAGCAGGCTTGTCCCTGTCGTTCGTGCTCCCGACGCTGGCTCGAATGTTCGACGCCGAACCAGCACCGGCGATCGTCGCGCGTGTCGCATCGGCCTCGGGCGGCCGCGCGTCATGGGGAGCCA
>CBINPH010000419.1:0-2273 GCA_966252445.1 uncultured Chitinophagaceae bacterium
CTTGCCGCCCACACTGCAGCACTCAATCCCGACAGCCCATGAGCCAGGAGGAAACCATGAAGCAATACGACGAGGTGGTGCAGGCCTGCCGGGAGATTTTTTTGCAGAAGTCCGCCGACTACGGCACCTCCTGGCGGGTGCTGCGTCCCGTGTCCCTGGCGGACCAGATCATGATCAAGGCGCTGCGCATACGGCAGATCCAGGAGACCGGCACCCAGAAAATACAGGACGGCGTCGACGGCGAATTCCGGGGCATATACAATTATGCCATCATCGCCCTGGTCCAGGAAGGACTGCCGGCCGACGAGCAATGGGACCTGCCCCTCGCCGAGGCCGAGAAAGGCTATGACGCCAGCGCGGCCGCGGTGCGCCGCCTGATGCAGGACAAGAACCATGACTACGGGGAAGCCTGGAGACAGATGAGCCAGCCTTCGTTCGTGGATCTTATCCTGGCCAAGCTCCAGCGGGTGCGCAAGATCCTGGACCAGGGAGGCCGGACGCAGGTCTCCGAAGGCATCGGCGCCAACTTCGCCGACATCGCCAATTATGCGGTCTTCGCCCTGATCCGGCTGCGGGAGGCTCCCGACGGATTCCGCTCGGGGCTGCGGCCGGAAAAAGCTAGCCCATGAAATTTTTGCTCCATATCTGCCGCGTGCTGGTGGGCATCCTGTTTATCTTTTCCGGCCTGGTCAAGGCCAATGACCCCCTGGGCCTCTGTTACAAGATGCAGGAGTTTTTCCAGGTCCTGCACCTGCAGTTCCTGGCCCCGGCGGCGCTGACCCTGGCCGTCATCATGATCGGCTTCGAGATCCTGGCGGGGGTGGCCCTGCTGCTGGGTTACCGCATGCGCATCTTCGGCACCCTGCTGCTGATCCTGATGATCGTGTTCGTGTTCCTGACGGCCTATGCGTACCTCAGCGGGCGCATCAAGGAATGCGGCTGCTTCGGGGACTGCCTGCCCATCCCGGCCTCGGTCTCGTTCTGGAAGGACATCATCCTGCTGGTCCTGGTGCTGATCCTGTTCGCCTGCCGGCGCCGGATCAGGCCGGTGTTCAACCGCTGGGTCACGGCCCTGGGCATGCTGGCCGGCCTGGTGCTGGCCTTCGGCTTCCAGGCCTACACCCTGCGCCACCTGCCCCTGGTGGACTGCCTGGCCTACCAGAAAGGCCACAACATCCCCAAGCTCATGGAACTGCCCCCCGGCGCCGTGCCGGACCAGTATGCGACGGTCTTCATCTACGAGAAGGACGGCCGGCGGCAGAGCTTCGATGCCGACAACATCCCCTGGCAGGACAGCAGCTGGCATTTTGTGGACAGGGAGGACAAGCTGGTGCGTAAAGGCAATGCCGAGCCCCTCATCAAGGATTTCATCCTGACCGACTTCGGGGGCAACGACTCCACGGCGCAGATCCTGCAGGATCCCGGTTACGTGTTCCTGTTCATGGTCAAGGACGTGGAGGCCGCCGGCAAGGGCTGGGACGACCGCATGGCCGCCCTGCAGGCCGACTGCCGCCGCTACGGGGTGCGGATCTATGGCGTCACCGCCTCGACGGCGGCTTCGGTGGACGTCTTCCGGCAGGGCCACGGCCTGCTTTTCCCCTTCCTGCAGATGGATGCCACGGTCATCAAGACGGCGGCGCGCAGCAACCCCTGCCTCATCCTGCTGCACCGGGGCACCATAGAAGGTAAATGGCATTACCGCGATATGCCCCGCGGCGCCATCCCCGGTCCGGGAGGCGCCCGCCTAAACCTTAAATTTTGATGCGTTACCTGCTCCGGCGCCTGGCTTACGGCCTCCTGGTCATCTTCGGGGTTGTGGTGCTGGTCTTCGTGCTGTTCAACGTCCTGCCCGCCGACCCGGCGCGGCTCACGCTGGGGCAGCGCGCCGACATGGCTTCCCTGCAGAATGTCCGCCGGGAGCTGCACCTGGACAAGCCCCTGCCCGTGCAGTTCCTGCTCTATGTCAACGACTTATCTCCCCTGGGCTGGATGGACAAGCCCCTGCCGGGGCAGGTGCCGCCTCCGCACCTGAACCTCTGGCGCTTTTCTTCCGGCTCGCTGGTGCTCAAGCAGCCTGACCTGCGCCGCTCCTACCAGAGCAAGAAGCCGGTCTGGGACATCCTGATGGAAGCGCTGCCCGGCACCGCCATCCTGGCCCTGGCCGCCATGCTCTTCGCCTCCGTCGTGGGCATAGGCCTGGGCGTGCTGGCCGCCGTACGCCAGAACAGCTGGATGGACACCGGCGCCATCTTCGCCAGCGTCATGGGCATCTC
>CBINPH010000420.1:0-2263 GCA_966252445.1 uncultured Chitinophagaceae bacterium
AAGGCCGGTATTTCCTCCACTATCAAAGATAGGGAAGATCCACACCACATACCCATTCTTTGAACTCCTGAATGTAACAATGTTGCTATCTCCGCCAGATCAGCCCGCTTTCCGCCTTATGTGCTTTGCCTATGAGCCCATGGGTGTTCATTTGCAGACTCAAGGATGACGAAGCCAGAATCTATTCGCCTGTCAAAGGAACCCTGCCTTTATTTGAGGAAAATAATCTTGATTCCAGTGAACAGGGCGTTACCAATAACCGGCCAAGAAGGCACCGGCTGCGCCGCAAGGTCTCAGGCAATTCAGTATGAGAACACATACACAAATTAGGACGATGCCTCAATGCCCAACAGCCCGCATGCGGTTACCTTCGTCTGCCAACCATATGTGCAGTACGCAATCATGGTACTCCAGGCTCCCTGGATAGCCGTTGGGGCTTTCAAAGCGTACCAACGCCCCGCCGGTCTTGGTACCGGAGCGCGTTTCCAAGGTGACCAGGTCCGTCCATTCGTATTGCAAGGCCGTGTGGCCGGTGGCGCGCAGGTCGACGCGGCAGTTGCCGCCATAGCGCAGGTATACCAGATATTCCTTTCCCGGCAGGGCACGGCAATACGGGGCTGGATAGTCCAGCACCAGCTCGGGATGCGGCACCAGTGTCCACCAGGGAAGCCCGGACAAGTAGCGCGCCATAAAACCCACACTTTGGGCTCCGGGGTAGTCGAGCGTGTTGGCTTGCAGATCCGGATCTATGGGATACCCCCCGAAATCCTTTTGTGGCTTGTCATGGTTGTCGGACAGGTAGGCCCACCAGACATGGCCGCCGCCATAGGTGATGCCGGCCGCCCCGGAAAGGTATCCGCTCCAGCCTGCAAAGCGGATGTCCATCGCCGGCGCGCTTCCCGGCACGAACTCATACCAGGGCTCCGTGATGATAATCGGCTTAGAGGGCTGTCGCCTATAAGCAGCGCTCACCACTTCCGGTGCCATCTCATTGCGGAATTTCCCGTGCCCCAGCTGTGTCTGGTTAAAATCCAGCCAAGGTTCCCCATGCAGCACCTCTGCCGTGGACCACTGCGCACTCTCCCCCTGTACACCCCCGCCCCAGTTCGGCGGCGTAGGATGGACGCTCGTCGCCCGGTGGTATGGATCAGATGCCTTCACCAATTGGCCCAACCGTTTCCAGTATGTCAGGTCCGCACCGCCGTAATCGTTCATGTTGTATTCGCTGGCCACCATCCAGATAACCTGGTACGCGCCCAGGCGGGCCGTCAGATAACGCCACCAACGCCGGCTCTCTGCCTGAAGCGTGGGCGGCATCTTTCCTCCCCACACGGCACTCACCGAGACCACCATCCCGCGGGCATTGGCCTCGCGGATGAACGATTCTAGATGATGGAGATAAGCCATATCGGGATGATCGGATGTGCCATGGAAGTCGGTCGAGGGTACGAATATCTGCCCTACGGTGAAACCTTTGGCGCACCTGTTTGCCACAAGGGTGTCAAAGGTAGCCTGCCGTATATGCTTGTCTGACCAGGCCCACCAGGTATCTCCGATCCAAAGGAAGGGCGTACCGTCGGCATATTGAAGATGATGACCGCCTTGCTTGGCCGATATAAAACCTCGGCGCAAGGGGTTCTCTTGGAGTGCTGCATCCGTCCAGGCATGGGCTATTAGCCTGCCCCGCCGTCCATTCAACCCCGGATCCTCGGATGCCGTAATATAGGTCCAGGTACCGGGCGCCGGCGGAGCAAAACGGAGTTTCCACTTTTGGCCACCGTCCCAAAAACCTCGTATATCCAGGGTCTTTCCCACCCCTCTGCCCTGGATGCACCGGAAATGTGCGACCAGGTATGCCTGTGCAGAGACACCGGTGTCCATGGCCATATAGGGATTCGGAGCCCCTCCTGCATCCTTCTGGGCTTTTAACTTTAACTCAAACACCTCCCAGACACCCACGCTATCCGCCGGGGCCTGGGCGATGGCTAACCCGCTGACTCCCATCAGCAGATATATAAGAAGCCAGCGACATGCCAAGGATTTGGGATAATGGAGAAAAAAGCGAACGGTCCTCATGATTACTGGTCATTTGATGAGCAAGATAATCCACGCCCTGCCGGCATATCGTCAGCTGCCGCCCGCAGACGGAACCTCTGCTCCAAAATGCGGGGTACCGTGTGCTCCTATGGCCCGGCGAAGGTCTTTCAGGCGGATCTTGGCCAGGTAAATAGCGGCCTTCCCTTCATGCGAGGAATAGTAAGTG
>CBINPH010000421.1:0-2240 GCA_966252445.1 uncultured Chitinophagaceae bacterium
TGAGAGTTATTCCTCTTTGGAACAGCCATTTTTCCCTTTGCGGAAACGGCAAAGACGGGAAGGGCCAGATGTTGCGAGAAAGGGCGCGTAGAGAAAGTCAATAGGCCGATAATCAAAATCAATACCATGGACATCCGCCAGGCTTTGATGGCCGGTAATTACCGGGACCAAATGTTGCGGATCGCCGCTTATATAGGGGATGATGCCGGCCGGTTCGAGGAGCTGATGGCCCTGGTGATGAGCCAGGACAGGCTCCTGGTGCAGCGGGCGTCCTGGCCGCTGAGCGAATGTGTCACCCGCTATCCCGCCCTGCTCACGTCCCGGCAGATCAGGCGCCTGCTGCGGCGCCTGTCGGATCCCCTGCATCCGGCCGCCACCCGCCACATCATGCGGTCCCTGGAGGCGGCGGCGATCCCCGACGCCCTGGCGGGCACCATTATGGACCGCTGTTTCCGCCTGGTCATGGACCCCGGGGAGCCTGTCGCAGGACGGGTCTTCGCCCTGGGTATCCTCGGGCGCCTGGCGCGCCGTTATCCGGAAATAGGCCCGGAGATCCGGTTGTGTGTGGAAGCGCAGTGGGCTCATGCCTCCCCGGCATTTCGTTCCCGGGCCCGCAAAACCCTGGCCGGTCTGCAGGATCCCGGGGTGGGTGACAATAGTACCATACCCGGGTAATATCCTGGGACTTTCCTTCCGTCCCGTGACGTATCTTGAGCCCTGTATCATTCATCGACTATATGCGAAGCATCATCCTGGGTTTGATGGTCCTGCTGCCGGGCCTGCTGAGGTCACAGCCGCTGAAGCCCTTTGGGCCTGTTCCCACACCCTACCAGTTGCAATGGCAAGACATGGAGATGTATATGTTCGTCCATTTCGGGCCCAATACCTTCACCGACAAGGAATGGGGCTCTGGCCAGGAGAACCCCGACGTCTTCCAGCCCACGGACCTGGATTGCGGGCAATGGGCCCGTACGGCGCTGCTCGCCGGTATGAAAGGCATCGTGATCACCGCCAAGCACCACGACGGATTCTGTCTATGGCCCAGCCGCTACAGCACGCATACCGTCGCGCAGAGCAGCTGGCGTGAGGGGAAGGGCGATGTGCTGAAAGCGTTGTCCCAGGCCTGCCGGCGCTATGGCCTCGGTTTCGGGGTATACCTGTCCCCGTGGGACCGCAACCATCCCGCCTACGGCACACCGGCATACAACCAGGTGTTCGCGAATATGCTGCGGGAGATATACGCCGCCTACGGGCCCGTGTTTGAGCAGTGGTTTGACGGCGCCAACGGCGAAGGTCCCAACGGGAAAAAGCAGGTTTACGATTGGCCCCTGTTCAACGAAACGGTCCTGGGCCTGCAACCCAACTGTATTATTTTCAGCGACGTAGGACCCGGTACCCGCTGGGTCGGCAATGAAAGCGGCATGGCGGGAGAAACCAACTGGAGCACCATCAACGTCGCCGGAAAGGAGCCCGGCGCCCAGGCCCCCTCCACGGAGATCCTGAACCAGGGGCAAGCCGGCGGGTCGCGCTGGATCCCGGCGGAATGCGACGTGTCCATTCGCCCGGGATGGTTCTACAGCCCGGAAACCAGCGGAAAAGTGAAAACCCTGAAACAGCTCTCCGAGATCTACTATGCATCCGTGGGCCGGAACGCCAACCTGATCCTCAACGTGCCCGCCGACCGGCGGGGCCATATTGCCCCCGAAGATTCCCTGGCGCTCATGCAATTCCGGGAATGGCGGGCCAGGAGCTTTTCCGACAACCTGGCCATTCACGGGCGGGTAACCGCTTCGTCTACACGGGGCGGAAGCCCGGCATATGCGGCGGGTCATTTGAATGACGGCGATGCCGGCACCTACTGGGCTACGGATGACGGCCAGACTTCGGCCTCCCTGGTCCTGACCTTTGATAAACCGGTGACCTTCAACAACCTCATCCTGCAGGAGTATATCCGGCTCGGTCAGCGGGTGAGCCGGTTCGATATGGAAGTGTGGAAGGAGGGGCGTTTTGTCCGGGTAGCCGAAGGGACCACCATTGGGCACAAGCGTATCCTGCGCTTTCCTGCGCAGACGACAACGCGGGTACGGATCAATATCCGCTCCGCCCTGGCTTGTCCGGTGTTGTCGGAGATCGGGTTGTATAAGGCCCTGGAGGTGCCGGAGGATCCCGGGACCCCCTGAGTAGGCCTTTCTACCACAAATTCATACCTTTACAGATCATGTATCGGTATATACTTGCTC
>CBINPH010000422.1:0-2229 GCA_966252445.1 uncultured Chitinophagaceae bacterium
GCGGGGAAAATCCCCTGGATGCGGTACAGTTCATGAAGCTGCTGAAGCAGAAAATGGCCATGATGCAAATGGACCAGTCCCTGCTCAGCCGGTCCCTCAACGAGGGGTTCTCGGGGGGCGAAAAGAAGCGCAACGAGGTATTCCAGATGGCCATGCTGGAACCCCGCCTGGCCATTCTCGATGAGACGGATTCGGGACTGGACATTGATGCCCTCCGGCTGGTGGCGACGGGCGTGAACGAATTGCGCAACAAGGACAATGCCTTCATCGTCATCACGCACTATCAGCGCCTGCTGGACTATATCGTCCCGGACTTTGTGCATGTCTTGTACAACGGCCGCTTCGTAAAGTCGGGCGGCAAGGAACTGGCCCTGGACCTGGAAGAGAAAGGCTACGACTGGATCAAGGACGAAGCCGATATGGTTGCCCAGTAGGACTTGGGGGACCGCACTAAGAGTTTAACAAGGTATTTTGAACGTGATGAACGCAATAGAATCGGCGGTACAGTTGCCCTCGAGGATCGAGGCCTGGTGGCGGGAGGAATCCGGGAAGCCCCACAGCGCTCCCGTCCTGGACCGGATGGGGGAAGCCTACCGGTATTTCCAGCAGCACGGATTCCCGACTACGCGCCTGGAAGACTGGAAATATACCCATGTCCATAAGGTCATCGATTTCCCGTACGCCTGGCCCGCCCGGGAGGATGCGCAGCTGGACGCAGCCGTCTTCCATACCCTTCCCCTCGCGCAGGTCAAGGATTGCTACCGGCTGGTTTTTGTCAATGGTTATCTGAACCGGGAACTGTCCTGGCTTCCCGGCCGGGAACAGGCCTTTACCATCAGCTCCCTGGGAGAAGCCTCATCGGCCAATACCTACGAGAACCACCTGGGCACCATGGTCAGCCTGGAAACAGGGTTCACCGCCCTCAATACCGCACTGCATACCGATGGGGTCCTGATCCATATCCCCAAGGGTGTGGTAGTGGATAAGCCCGTACTCATTTATTATGTGGCGCATACGCCCGATGATCTGTACCTGATCCAGCCCCGCAACATCGTGGTAGCTGACGACAACAGTCAGGTGCAGCTCGCAGAGATCTTTGTTTCCCGTGGTGGGGAACCGGCGCTGACCAACGTGGTCACGGAAGTCAAGGCCGGTGCGGGCGCGTATGTGGACTATTCCCGCATCCAGTTGGAGGAAAGTCTCCATTTTCATGTGGGGTTTGCAGGCATTCGCCAGGAGCGCGACTCCAGGGTAGACACCCACGTGCTTTCCCTGGGCGGCGCCTTCACCCGCAACAACCTGCACTTTTCCCTGCAGGGGCAAAATTGCAGCAGCGTCATGAACGGGTTATATATCCTGGATCAGGATCAGTTTCTCGACAACCATACCCGGGTGGATCATGCCATGCCACACTGCCTGAGCGATCAGCTGTACAAAGGCATCCTGGATGACCAGGCCACAGCCGTATTCAACGGCAAGATCATGGTCCACAAAGATGCTCAGAAGACCAACGCCTATCAGCGCAATACCAACGTCTTGCTCTCCAGCGACGCCACCATAAACACCAAGCCTCAACTGGAAATTTTCGCCGACGATGTACGCTGCACCCACGGCGCCACGGCCGGTTATCTGAACGAAGAAGCCATTTTTTACCTGCGCTCGCGCGGCATAGCGGAGCCCGATGCCCGCCGGCTGCTGATGAATGCTTACGCGCATGAGATCGTGGACAAGCTGAATATAGAAAGCCTGAAAGATCCCATGAAAGCATGCATAGCCGATAAGCTGCGCTGAGCCACAGTCGTCAAGGAGGTCCTATCATGCTGAGTGAAGAACAAACCGTCGCCACCCCGGCCTGGGATGTGGAAGCGCTGCGCCGGCAATTTCCGGCCCTGCATCAGCAGGTCAACGGACATCCCCTCGTGTACTTCGACAATGCGGCCACGACCCAAAAGCCGCGGGCAGTGATCGAGGCGCTGACCAGCTACTACGAGCACGACAATGCCAACATCCACCGCGGCATCCATACACTGGCCGAGAAGGCCACCGCCGCCTTTGAGGATACCCGGAAGGCCGTCCGGGCCTTTATCCATGCCCCGGAAGCCGAGGAGATCATCTTTACCGGCGGCACTACGGCAGGGATCAACCTTGTGGCCCAGACCTATGGACGGCAGCAACTGTCGAAGGGTGACGAGGTGATCTTTTCTGCCATGGAACATCATTCCAACATCG
>CBINPH010000423.1:0-2229 GCA_966252445.1 uncultured Chitinophagaceae bacterium
TACCGGCATCAAGGGGACCCTGGACAACCATTTCTCCTACAACACCAAATTCGCCTGGGTGCAATACAGCGACCGCCCGCTCTATGTCAACGACCCCGTCTACGGCAACAAGTTCCTCATCCGCAACGAAGAAGAGCTGAAAGCCTATCAGCTGCATGCCGAGATCGGCTACATCGTCCAGGAGAAATTCCAGGTGAGGCTCAGCGGCGACTGGTTCAATTATTTCAAGGAGGCCACGGAGGACAAGCCCTGGGGGTTGCGGCCCTTCACCGCCTGCCTGGCGGCGCAGTACACCATCGGCAACAAGCTGAAGCTTCACGGGGACGCCTATGCGCTCAGCGGCAGTTTCTACCGCGACGTCTTCGGGGAGCACCAGAAGACCAAGGGCGCTTTCGACGTGAACGCGGGCGCGAGCTACGACATCAACGAACAGTTCGGCCTATGGTTCAACGCCAACAACCTGCTCAACAGCCACTACGAACGCTGGCACAACTATCCCTCGCTCGGCCTCAATGTGCTGGGCGGCATCATGATAAAATTCTGAGTGTTTGTTCGCCTACCTCGACGATATCCATGACCTGCTGCAGCGCCAGGGGCGCTGTCTCCTGCCCCACATAGGGCTGCTGGCCCTGGAACGCTGGCCTGCGCGCCTGGAGGGCCAGCGGCTGCTGCCTCCGGGCTCCCGTGCGGTGCTGCGCCCCGCGCGTCCGGAAGACGAAGCCTGTTCCCTGGTGAAGGTGATCGCCGAGCGCCAGCACCTCGACGCCGCAGCGGCGGCTGCCCGCTGGGAAGGCATCGCCGGCGACATCCTGCAAAAGCTGGCCGTCGGCGCCAGCATACCCATCGCGGGCGTAGGATGGCTCAACATCAATGAGGATGGCAGCCCCAGGCTGGACACCGGCAACGAGTTCCCAACCCTGTACGCCCCCCTGGCTGCGCAGCTGTCGGAGCCGGAGACGCCGCCCTCCGGCGGCGAAGCTGCCGTGGCCCCGGCACCCGACCCCGTCCCCGAGCTCTTTCTTCCCCGCCGGGGCGCGGCCTGGTGGGCGAAATACGGCGCCGCCACCTGGGTCAGCGTCATCGTTCTGGCCCTGGGCGTGGTGATCTGGTTCACCTACCGGGGGCTGGGGGCGCGGCAGCGCAGGCAGGCGGCCATGGAGGAGATGGTCGAAAAGAGCAAGGAGCCCAACCAGACGATCGACTCCCTGCAGCAGGCGATCGACAGCAGCGCCTCGCAGGGCCCGGATACCATCGCCTACACCATCGTCATCGGCGTCTACCATGACCAGGTCAAGGCCGCGCGCCAGTACAACAAGATGAAGCACTGGGGGCATCCCGTGGTGCTCCTGGAGAAGGCCTCCGGCGTATTCGAGCTGGGCATACCCTTCCGCTCCCTGCCGGCCGATACCACGGAAAACCTGGAAAAAATGCGGCAGACCTATGGCCGCCAGGTGTTCCTGGATCCCTCCGCGCCCTGACCAGCCTAAAGAACCCTATCTTTGACGCCCATGACCGTCACGTCCATATCCCCCCAGTGCCCCGCTTGTGGCTCCGCCGATGTCCGGACCGTGCTGGAGGCTGAAGACCATACTGTCAGCCACGAAGTTTTCAGCGTCGTGCAATGCCAGGCTTGCGGCCTGCGCTTCACCGCCCCCTGTCCCGGGGAAGACCGCATCGGCGCCTATTATGCCTCCGAAGATTATATTTCCCACACCGACACGCGCCGCGGCCTGGTCAATAAGCTGTACCATGCCGTCCGCAGCCTCACCCTGCAGCAAAAACGGCGCTGGGTAGAAAGCTACACCGGCGCCCGGACGGGGCAGTTGCTGGACATCGGCTGCGGCACGGGCGCCTTCCTGCAGACCATGCGCCAGGCGGGATGGACGGTGACCGGGCTGGAGCCTGACGAAAAAGCCCGGGACGTTGCCCGGCGGCGCTACCAGCTGGCCCCCCTGCCCCCCGGCGAGCTGTGGAGGCTGGGCGAGGGCAGCTTCCAGGCCATCACGCTGTGGCATGTGCTGGAGCATGTGCACGACCTCCATGGCTACCTGGAACAGATGCACCGGGTCCTGCACCCGCAGGGGCGCCTCTTCGTGGCCCTGCCCAACTACACCTCCCTGGACGCCCGGATCTACGGGCCATACTGGGCCGCCTACGACGTGCCCCGGCATCTCTCTCATTTTTCTCCCGAGGCCTTTGCGGGCCTCACCGCGCGGCATGGGTTCCAGT
>CBINPH010000424.1:0-2217 GCA_966252445.1 uncultured Chitinophagaceae bacterium
CCGGTCCAGACAGGCATGCTGGGCAAGTACGCCCGGCTGGTATCCTCTGCTACAGAGGGCTGTGTGACCGATGAGTACCCACCGACAAATCCTGACGCATGATCGATACAGAAAAACTTCGCTTCTTGGAGCAAAAGGCCCTGGATATACGCCGGTTGATCCTGAAGATGGTCTATGAAGCCCGTTCAGGGCACCTGGGAGGCAGCCTAGGTGCTACGGAATTAATGGTGGCACTCTACTACCACATCATGCAGCATCGTCCCGGCGACCCCGGGTGGGCAGGGCGGGATCGTTTTATCCTCTCCAAGGGGCACTGTACCCCAGTTCTCTATGCCGTGTTGGCGGACTGTGGTTACTTCCCACTGGAAGACCTCAAAACCTTCCGCCGCCCAGGATCTCACCTGCAAGGGCATCCCTATCAGCCCAAAACGCCCGGCGTCGAGGCCTCAACCGGTACTTTGGGGTTGGGGCTGTCCACAGGTGTGGGGATGGCCCTGGGGGCCAGGCTAAGGCAACAAAACCACCGCTATTACATCCTCTGCGGTGACGGGGAGATCCAGGAAGGACAGGTGTGGGAGGCAGCCATGTTCGCCCATAAATACCGTCTCAACAACATCATTGCCTTCGTGGACAGGAACTACCAGCAGTCGGACGGCTATTCCGAGGGCGTGATGCCCATGGATCCCCTGGAGCCGAAATGGCAGAGCTTTGGATGGCAGGTGTATACAATCGACGGCCACGATTTTAGGCAAATCCTCGTGACAGTGGACCATGCCAAAAAAAGCGACCGTCCCGTCATGATCATTGCCCGCACCACCAAGGGCAAGGGTATTTCCTTTATGGAGGGGGATCCCCGCTGGCACGGTTCGCCGCCGGATAAGGCGGAATTCGAAAGCGCATTAAATGAGTTGACTCATGGAGTATAAACAGACGCGGCAAGGATATGCCGACGGCCTATGTGCGTTGGCTTCGGAGATGCCCCACATGGTCGTGCTAGACTGCGATGTGGCCAAAGCCACCAAGTCCGCCGATTTCCAGGCCCTTTGCCCCGACCGGTTTTTCAATTGCGGCGTGCAGGAGCAGAACATGTTATCGGTGGCCGCCGGCCTGGCCCTGGAAGGATACCTGCCTTTCGCCTCCACCTTCGGCGTGTTTGCCACTTTCCGGGCCGGTGACCAGCTTCGCAATTCCCTTGCCTATCCCCGGTTGAATGTGAAGATCGGAGCAACGCATTGCGGCATAAGCACCGGCGGCGACGGCGCTTCTCACCAATGCAACGAAGACATTGCTGTGGCCAGATCGCTGCCGAACATGACCGTGCTGGTTCCGGGCGACTACGAGGAGGCCAGGCAGGCAACGATAGCCGCCGCGCTCTGGGAAGGGCCGGTCTACCTCCGCTTCGGGCGGGACAGCTACCCTGTGGTCCCCGAGATCCATGACGGTTTCGTCATTGGCCGGGCCCGGCATCTGCGACACGGCGCCGACCTTACCCTGATGTCCACGGGCATCATGGTCTCCGAGGCCCTTCAGGCGGCGGCGCACCTGCGCCAGGACGGCATCGCTGCCGCCGTGCTGCACTTCCCCACAGTAAAGCCCATGGATGTGGATGCGGTATGCCGGGCCGCCAGGGAAACGGGGGGCATTGTCACTTGTGAAGAACATTCCATTTTCGGCGGACTGGGGGAGGCCGTGGCGGGTATCGTCTGCGCCCATGCGCCTTGCCCAGTGAAAAGGGTGGGGGTCATGGATACCTTTGGGGAGTCTGGGACGGCACAGGAACTGCTTGATAAATATGGATTGCGTGCATCAGATATTGTCAAAGCGGCAAAAGAAATAATCAACCAACGATGAAAGCAGTGGTAAAATATCAGCCGGGCGAGGGCGGTGTGCAGCTCATGGATATGCCGGAGCCCGCATGCCCTCCCGGCCACATTATTTTGGAAGTGCATGCTTGCGGCATCTGTGGTACGGACCTGCATGTATACCATGACACCTTCCGCAACTATCCTCCGGTTATCATGGGACACGAATTCACGGGCAAGATCGTGGAACTGGGTAAGGACGTTAAGGATATGCGCATCGGCGACACCTTTGCCGTATTGGGAGCGGTAGCCGTCACTTGCGGGCAATGCCCCTACTGTTACCGGGGGGAGTTCATGTTCTGTAAGCATCGCCGGGGAATGGGGCACGGCGTACATGGGGCCTTTGCTCCTTATG
>CBINPH010000425.1:0-2200 GCA_966252445.1 uncultured Chitinophagaceae bacterium
GTTAGGGACATACGGCCCCAGTGCATTATCCATGCGGCGGCAATGACCAACGTCGATGCCTGTGAACAGGACCAGGCGGGTTGTTGGGCAACCAATGTCCAGGCTACGGAAACATTGGTCCGGGCCGCCCAGCGGGAAGGAAGTGCGTTTTTATTGCTGTCGACGGACTTCATTTTCGATAGTGTGGCAGGGCCCTACGGGGAAGACGCCATTCCCCATCCCTTAAGCCACTACGGGATGACTAAATTGGCTGCGGAAATGCTGTTGCCGGCCAGCGGATTGAACTGGGCTATCGCACGGACCATACTCGTTTACGGTATAGCTGAAGACATGAGCAGGTCCAACATCATCTTATGGGTAAAGAACAGCCTGGAACAGGGAAAGAAGATTAAGGTCGTCGATGATCAATGGCGCATGCCCACGCTGGTACAAGATTTGGCGGAAGGATGTCGGCTGATAGCAGAGAAGGTGTTGACGGAGGGCAGGGGTGAACCTGGCTGGCCGCAGCGCGTATTTCATATTTCGGGCAAAGACATGTTGACGCCGTATGAAATTGCGCAGAAAACAGCGGCCTATTTCAACCTGGACAGCGCCCTGATCGAACGTGCCGACGGCAGTACCTTTAGCCAGGCCGCCCGGCGTCCCGCCCGTACAGGATTCCTGCTGGATAAGGCCGTGCATCAATTGGGGTATGACCCGCATTCGTTTGAAGAAGGGTTGGCGATCCTGGCCACAGGGCTTACATAAGGACCGGACTCAGGAGCGGCGGTGGCGAGCGCGCCGGCTGTCTTTTTCCGGACCGGGTCCGGGGAGGGTATCCATATCTAGGAAACGGGTATTCAGATGCAGACGCATGGCCGTGCGAAAGGCATCCGGTGTGCCCTGTTTCAGGATCTCCACGAGGGCGCCATGGGAGATAATCTGACGATGTCTCCAGTCTTTGCTGCGCGAATAGGTCTGGAACAGGGTATTGAGCAGATCCTGAAAAGCGTGCAGAGTCTTGTTCCCCGACATTTCGTATAATGTGCTGTGAAACCGGATATCGAGCGCGGCCAGTTTTTCAAGGTTCGCCTCATGGGTGCTTTCTTCTTCCCGGACGATTTGTTCCAGGACCCTGATGGACTCAGGAAGTTTGCGCATAAAGATGAAATCCGCCATGCCGATCTCTAGCATGATCCGTACTTCATACAGGTCTCTGAGCGATTCGGCGTCGAGTTTTCCGGAGTTCACAATGGTTTTCACCCCATAAAGCATATCCGGAGATTTCAATGTCGTTCCCCGTTTACGTTTGGTTTCGATAAAGCCCAGGATACGCAGCCGGCTCAGCGCCTCCCGGATCACTACGCGGCTGACACCCAGGATCTCCGCGAATTCATTTTCCTTGGGCAGGGTATCTCCCAGCCGGTAGCCCTGTTCGGTGATATACCGGAGCATCTCTTGCTCGGTCTGCTCCGTCAATGTCGCTTCGTTTTTCATGACGCTTCCCTTTAGCGGTTCAAAAATAGATGAGGTGTTTCTGTCGCCGAGGAGATCTATCCCTTTTTATGCTTTTGTCACCGCCCGCTGGTCACCGCCGTACCCAGGCCTGTGGACATGGACCAAGTTCAGGCCGACTCCTGGAAATCATTCACCCGGGGCCGCAAGAAAAGCAGCTGCAGAAGCAGGGCTCCACACACCACCACGGCGAGCATGGCAAAGCCTCTTCCGAGGTTCCCTGCGTCCGTATACCGGCCAAGCAGATCGGTAATAAAGGCACCCGAAAACACCCCGAACATGTTCATCAGCCCGTAGCCGGAGGCCCGGTAGCGGGGAGATACGAACTGGCAGAGAATGGGCATATTGTTGGCGTCGAACATGCCGAAACCCAGGCCGAAGCAAAATCCGGCCGTGATAAAATGCAAGAGCGTGTGACCGAAGCCCATCAGGATCAGCGATGGGATGGTCAGGGCCAGGCCGATGGCGCCGGTATAGACCCTGCCACGGACATTTTTTCGCACCCAGATATCTGAGAGCATCCCTCCGCCGAGGACACCGAAGAACTGGGAAAGGGCTATGGTGATGGTGGCCATCGGACCCGCCTGGGCCATGGGCATATGCAGGTCATGCGTGAACAAGGTCGGTAGCCAGTTTTTGGTCGCCCACCCCGGGAGGCTGGGTACAGCAAAATAGATCAGAATGATCCAGAAGGGAGGCTTGCTCA
>CBINPH010000426.1:0-2158 GCA_966252445.1 uncultured Chitinophagaceae bacterium
TTTTCCCTTCGGCCTTGATAAACTCAGGCCTGCCGGATCATCTCCAGGAAATCGTCGAATAAATAACGGTAATCCTAAGGGCCGGGGGTGTATTCGGGGTGATACTGAACGGAAAAGGCCTTCTTTTCCCTCATGCGCAGGCCCTCGATAGATCCGTCATTGAGGTTGATGTGGGTGACCTCCAGGTGGTCAGCCTGCCGGATTGCGTCGGGATCGACCCCAAACCCATGGTTTTGTGTGGTGATTTCGCTACAATTGTTCAGGACATTCTTCACGGGGTGGTTGAGCCCGCGATGGCCATGGTGCATTTTGAAGGTCGGCACCCCGTTGGCCAGGGCCAGCAACTGGTGCCCCAGGCAAATTCCGAATACAGGGCGGTCAGCCGCAATGATGGCCTTGACGGTGTCTACGGCATAGTCCATGGCGGCGGGATCGCCAGGGCCATTGGATATAAAATATCCATGGGGCGCAAATTTTTCCATCTCGGCAAAAGTGGTGCGGGCGGGAAAAACCTGTACCTCTGCGCCCCTTTCGGCAAAACAGGAAAGGATGTTCTTCTTGATACCCAGGTCCAGGGCGGCGATCCGGATGGGGGCACCGCTGTCCCCAACCCGGTATGGACTGCTGGTGGAAACCTCCGAGGACAGCTCCAGCCCCGCCATGGACGGGATCTCGGCCAGGCGGGCGGATAGCCAGTCGCGGTCCAGATTTTCGGAGGAAAGAATGCAGTTCATGGCGCCCTTGCTGCGGATATGACTGACCAGGGCCCGCGTATCTATGTCGTAGATGGCGACCAGTCCGTTGGCTTCCAGATAGCCTTCCAGGGAGTCGTCGGCCAGATGCCGGGAAAAATGCTGGGAAAAATTCTTGCAGATCAGCCCCCGGATCTTGATGCTCCCGGATTCCACATCCTCCTGCCTGGCCCCATAGTTCCCTATGTAACAGTTGTTCATGATGAGCACCTGCCCGGTATAGGAAGGATCCGTGAATACCTCCTGGTAACCCGTCATCCCGGTGTTGAAACAGATCTCCCCTCCGGCCGTTCCCGTCTTTCCGGCGGCTTTTCCAAGGTAATAGGTGCCGTCTTCCAGGAGCAGGGCTGCGGGACGGGAGGTGGTGCTTTTGTCGGATTCGACCATCGTCGGTTCAGTTGTCAGGTGAGCATCCCGGGCCTGCAGGCCAGCGGGACGGCGCAAAATTAAAAAAGACAAAGCGTATCCGCTTTGTCTTTTCAAGCTTGTGGAAAAAATAATGGCTTTCTGCTGCCGCCATGAGCGGCAACTCCTTGTCCGGGAGGGGCTTATTCGCCCGCAGCAGCATCTTCATCTTTTTTCTCTTCCGGTGTTTCGGGCGCCTCAGCCGGCTCCTCGGCGGCGGGCTCTGCGGCAGCCGGAGTTTCCGCAGCGGTTTCCGCGGCGGCTTCCTTCTTCTTGCCGGTGCCGCGGCGACGGGTGCGTTTCTTCTTGCCGGCACCGGGGGCATCCTTGGTATAGATCTCGTTGAAGTCGACCAGTTCGATCATGGCCATCTCGGCGGCATCGCCCAGGCGCTGGCCAAGCTTGATGATCCGGGTGTAGCCGCCAGGACGTGCGGCAATCTTTTCGCTGATGGGTCCGAACAGCTCAGTGATGGCCTCTTTCTCCTGCAGGTAGGAGAAGACCACACGGCGCTGATGCGTGGTGTTGGTCTTGGCTTTGGTCAGCAGTGGCTCCACATACACCCGCAGGGCCCGTGCTTTGGCCAGGGTGGTCGTGATCCGTTTGTGGCGGATCAGCTCACAGGCCAGGTTGGACAGCAGCATCTTGCGGTGCGCACTCTTCCTGCCCAGGGGATTCAATTTTACTCCGTGACGCATGACATTTGGGTTTATTCCCCTGCACCGTGTCAGGAATTGCAGGGTACTTATAAAAAATAAGAACTGACAGCAGCGGCAGCGGTCACTTCATGTTACTCTACGACCAGTCTGAGTTACGAAAGATCCATCCCTAAAAGCAAGCCGCGCTCATTCAGCACCTGTTCGATCTCGGCGAGGGATTTCTGTCCAAAATTCCGGAATTTCATGAGCTCTTCCTGGGTGTAATGGACCAGTTCGCTCAGGGAATTGATCTTGGCGGCTTTCAGACAGTTGAAGGCGCGGACGCTCAGGTCCAGGTCCTCC
>CBINPH010000427.1:0-2133 GCA_966252445.1 uncultured Chitinophagaceae bacterium
AACCCCAACCCGCATTACGACAGCACGGCCGCCGCCGATCCCGGGCATCCCCATTACGGGGATCCGGACTATACCGAGCCTTTCTACCTGGACTATACCCGGGAAGTCAAGGCTTTCTTCACCCTCCGCAGCATGTGGTGGGGCTATTACCGGTGGGCCGGCAAGCGGTTCATCGGGACAGAGGACAACTGGAGTTTCGGATATGACCTGGGCGACCCTCATGTGCAGGCCCTGCCTCCCGACAGCCTCGTCTCCAGGCATCACGGGGCCCCTGAAGAAGCCGCGGTGACGCCGGCCCAGCACCCTTCGAGCCTCGTGGGCAAATCCTGGACCCGGGAGCGGGGGGAGCCTGCCCTGAACCGCTTCGACCTGCCCGACACGGGCTATGTACCCTGGCTGGGCCGGACCGTCCGCGATCCCCAGGCTTACGGCGCCTATTTTCAGCAACGCTGGGAAGAGGCCCTGCAGGCTGACCCGCAGTTCCTCTACCTCAACGACTGGAACGAATGGACGGCCGGCAAATACCAGCCGGAAAAGAAGAAGTCTTTTCCTTTTATGCGCCGGGAAAGCCCGTATTTTTTTGTGGATCAGTACAATGCCGAATTCAACCGGACCATACAGCCTGTCAAAGGAAAGTATACGGACAACTATTACATGCAGATGGCGGAAAATATCCGCCGATACAAAGGCGTAAGGCCAATTCCCCGGCTGCAGGGGCTGCACCGGATCCGCATCGACGGTCGTTTCGGGGACTGGGAAAGTGTGGCTGTCGAATACAGGGACACACGCGGTGATACGGTGCACCGGGATTACGACGGCTATGGGGGGCTGCATTACCGCGATTCATCGGGCCGCAACGATATCGTGACCAGCAAAGTCGCCGTAGACAAGCGCAACGTCTATTTTTATGCAGAGACCAGCGCGGCGCTGAGCCCTTCTTCCGGGCGGCACTGGATGCTGCTGTTCATCGACGCGGACCGCAATCCCCGTACCGGCTGGTATGGATATGATCTGCTGGTCAATAAAAAGGTGCTGGACGACGGGCATACGACCCTCATGCGGTACGACAGTACGGCGGCGGAGCCCTGGCAGCCTGTGGATGAACTGTCTTATCGCTATACCGGGCAGCAGCTCGAAGTGGCCGTGCCCCGGCACTGGCTCAGGCTGCCGGCACAGGGCGGCTCCTTCGATTTTCACTGGAGCGACAATGCCGCCAGCCTCCGGGATCCGATATCGATGGGCACCAGCGGGGACAGCGCCCCCAACCGGCGCTTCAATTACCGCTGCCGCTGGTCGCCCTGAAGAGACGCGGCCGGACAGCAGGACAGTGCAGGACGGACAAGGAAGGCCCGCAGCGTATATTTGAGCAGTACCGGCCTGTATGCCGTGTTGCCTTCCGATCATCCCGATCATCCAATGTATATATGATGACATATCGCTTGCCCCTGATCGGCATCCTGTTCTTTCTTTCGGGCCTGTCCCTGCAGGCCCAGGTAAAGGATGTCTTTTCTGCCCTGCCTCCGGGGCAGCTGCGGCTGACCGGTTACCTGGAACACGACATCCGCCGTTCCCTGGAGCATTGGAACAAGGGCGTCGTACCCTACCAGGGTCTGGTGGATGTCTTTCGCCAGGGGCGCGCCTACTTCGCCCAGGGGGAGATGTGGGGCAAGGCGGTGCGTTCAGGAGCCATGTTTTACCGGTACACCCATGACACGGCCCTGAAGCGCCTGTTAAAGGCGACGGTGGACGACCTGCTGTCGACGCGCCGGGCCAACGGCACCATCAGCCCCTCGGCGGTGGACAAACAGCCCGACGGTCCCGGTGGAGAGCTATGGGAGCGGGCATACCTGCTGCTGGGCCTGGAGCGCTATTATACGCTGGTCGAACAGGATCCCCGGGTGCTCCGCGCCATGATCGACGAAGCGGATGCCACGCTGGACCAGATCGGGCCGCCGCCGAAGGTCAGCGTCCTGGACCAGGGCTGGAGCCCCAACCATATCGAGTCCAGCACCATCCTGGAACCCATCATGCGCCTGTACAAGCTGACGGGGTATTCCCGGTATCTGGACTTCGCGCGCTACCTGGTCAAGGAAGGAGGCACTAAGGGCGACGATATCATCAGCGGCGCCTTCG
>CBINPH010000428.1:0-2123 GCA_966252445.1 uncultured Chitinophagaceae bacterium
CATGACGGAACCGCAAAGCAGCCCCGAACAGCACGAGCGTTTCATGGGCATGGCCCTCCAGGAGGCCGCCGCCGCCCGGGAAGAGGGTGAGATCCCTATTGGGGCGGTCATCGTGGTGGGCGACCGCGTGATCGCCCGCGGACACAATCAAACGGAAAGGCTGAATGACTGCACGGCCCATGCGGAAATGATCGCCCTCACGGCGGCCTTTAACTTCATGGGCAGCAAATACCTGCCCGAGGCCACCTTATATGTCACCGTGGAACCCTGCCTCATGTGTGCCGGCGCCCTGCACTGGAGCAAGATCGGCGCCGTGGTGTACGGTGCCCCGGACGACAAGAACGGCTATCGCCGCTATACCGGTGAAGCCTCCCCTTTTCATCCCAAAACGGCGCTGAGCACGGGAGTCCTGGAAGGCGAGTGCCGCCGGCTCCTGGTGGATTTCTTTAAAAACAGACGATGAAAAAGGCCAGCCCTCCCTCCCACCGGTTGATCCCCAGGCGGCAGGCCTGTATTCCCCAAAACACAGGTAGTGGTCAAGGCATGGCGGCCTTCAACGCGTGGTAATCAAGTCCCCGGAAGACGCTGAGCACTGCCCGCTGAAGATAATCGGGATCCTGGGCAAAGCCCAGGGTAGGCCAGCTGTAATACACCGTGATCAGCTGCGCCGTCGGGGCATTGGCGGCCTTGTGGTAATACCCGGGATTGAGCTTGGTGAGCATGACCCCTTCTCCGCTGCCCGCCGGCACGAGCTGCTCCAGGCCACCAAATTCGTCGCTCTTCCGCTGATAATCCAGTCTTGCCGGGGCGGCGGAGGCCCGGGGCGGCATGGCCGCCATGACCTGACGGACATGGGCCGCCTTCCCCTGAAGCACAGCGATATCGCTGTTGACCTTGTCGATGTTCTTCTCACTGATGGCCAGCGTACCCTGCAGGGTCTGCCGGACGGCCTTGAACACCGGATCTTCCATGTTCATTTTCGTCTCTGCCATTTGGGCTTTCAGGTCCCGGATGGTCTCCCGGTCCTGCTGTATTTGGTACCCATAGCGGGCGACGAGGAACTGCATATATTCCTTGCGTGTCAGGGGGACCCACAAGGGCTCGTCGTTGGCCCGTATGATGCGGATCGGCGAATCTTTCAGGTTGTTGGAGACGTACGGGAAGCCGTACTGCCGGAAGTTGATCTCCAGGTAGTCTGCCGTGGAATCGGTGACGGGAACTTCTTCGAAGAACAAGGGGAAATGGGTTTGATAACAATCTTTCCAGAAATTGCCTACCTGATCGAAGAAACCATGCAGGGCATTGATTTCCAGAAAAAGATCGGCCCCGTCCAGCGAGGTCTTGACCACCCCGGACCGCTTCTCCAGATATCTGAAGGAGGCAACCACCCGCAGGAAGGGCGCATCCGCTTTCAGGCCTATGCCGTCGGCGGAGACGCCGGCATCTACGTCAAAGCCCCGGGGAACGCGGACCTGCTGGGGGCTGCACAGCACGTCCAGCGCCTTATCGGCCGTCGCCGCCAGGGACGCGGACCGGGCCTCCGGCATCGCCTTAAAGCCCCGCAGGAAGGCCGCCACCTGCCGGTGCCTGGTCAGTTTTCCCTGCACTTGTGCTGCATGTTCGATCCGTACCTGGGCCCGCAGAGAAAGGGACGGGCATAACCATGCCATCCAGCACGTCCAGACGATAAAAAACTTCTTCATCAACCAGTGCATTAGGGGTTCAGGCGGATAAATTCTACCCGGCGGTTGTTGGCCTTTCCTTCGGCCGTGTCGTTGCTGTCGATGGGTTGGGTCTCCCCCAAGCCTTTGGTGGTCAGCCGGGACGCTTCAATGCCCATCTCCACCAGCCGCGCTTTCACCGCATCGGCGCGTGCCTGGGACAGCTGCATATTGGCCTGGTCATCGCCGTCGCTGTCGGTGTGGCCGTCCACCTCAAATTTCAGGTCGGCATGCGCCTGCATCAGCGCGGCGATCTCCTTAAGGGCGCCTGTGGACTCCGGGCGTATGGTGGATTGATTGACATCGAACAAAATACCGTGGGTAACGAATTTCCCGTCTGTCACGATGCGGTTGTATTTGTCATCGCCGCCTGCAGCAATGCGTACATTTTTCAGTTTGAAC
>CBINPH010000429.1:0-2054 GCA_966252445.1 uncultured Chitinophagaceae bacterium
GCCAGTGGGCGCGTTCCAGGAACAACGCTATGGTCTTGCCGGCCCAGGCCGCAGGCACGGTCACCTCGCGTTCGTACCAGGCGGCGCCGCGGTAGGCGCAGCGCCGGGTGAGCCGCAGGGAGCTGATGCCGCGGGGACGGTAGCCATAGCCCCCTTCATCCGTGGAGCCGGGGAGGTCGATGCGGCCGTCCCAGAGCGCCGCCGGGTCTACGCCCCGGTCGGCCATGCCGGCGCCGGTGGGATCCAGGTGTATGCGCCAGGTCCCCGCCAGCGACAGCTGCATGGCGGGGAGGCTGTCAGGGCTCGTGGGCGCCCCGCCCAGCAGAGCGGCGAAGGTCAGGCAGGAAAGCAGGGATATGGGCATGGCGTGGCGGCTGGTGTCGTAAAAGTACAGTGCGCCGGGCCGGCAGAAATAGCGATTCTTCTTCGGGAAATGGATAATTTTACGGTCATGGTCCCGTCCGCCGTCATGAAGAAAAAAGAGGGGTTCTCCGGCGAGATCGCCTGCATCCTCCCCAACGGGCTGAAGAATGCCCTGCAGCGCAGCGCCCTTTGCCGCAACCTCTACCTCACCGATATCGGGTATTACCCCAAGGCCCTCTATCATGTCCGGGAGCGGCAGCACGGCTGCCGCCAGTACATCCTCATCTATTGCATCCAGGGGGAGGGATGGTATGCCCTGCGCCGCAGGACCTACCGGGTGAAGGCCAACCACTTCTTCATCCTGCCGGCCGACACCGGCCACCGTTACGGGGCCGACCCGGACAACCCCTGGACCATCTACTGGCTGCACTTCACCGGCGCGCTGGCGGGAGAATATTTCCGCTACCTCATGGGGCCGCGTTCCCTGGCGCCCCGCATGGCTGTGCCCGCGGAGGAAAGGAACCAGCTTTTCGCCGAGGTGGTGCGTTACGCGTCCATGATCAACAACACCGACGCGGTGATCTATGCCAACAATTGCCTCTACAATTACCTGGCCTCCTTCAAGAACGCCATCTTCACCCCCTCCGCCGCGGCGCGCCGGGAGACCGACGTCGTCGACGACTGCATCCGCCTGATGAAAGAGAACCTGGACAAGAACCTCAACCTCTTCGAGATCGCCGGCATGGTGGGGCTGTCTATTTCCCACCTCTCCGCCCTGTTCCGCGAGCGGATGCATGACTCGCCCTACAACTATTACATCTTCCTGAAAATACAGCGGGCCTGCTACCTGCTCTGGAACACGCCCATGACCATCAAGGCCGTCGCCGCCAGCCTGGGCTACGAGGATCCCTATCATTTCTCCAGGGTGTTCAAGAATATGATGGGGCAGTCGCCGCGGCAGTTCCGCCACCGCGACGGCTGAACGCCGCCGGCATTGCCTCGTGAAGCGTATCTTTGCACAAATCCGGGACAGACTTATGCTGCAGATATCCTATTTACGCCAACACCGGGATGATGTGCTCCGCCGGCTGGCCGTGAAGCGCTTCGCCGAGCCCACGCTGGTGGATGAGGCGCTGGTGGTGGATGAGCGCCGTCGCCGCCTCCAGACCGACATCGAAGGCCTCCAGGCTGCCGTCAACAGCGCGTCTGAGGAGATCGGTGCGCTGATGCGCGCCGGCCAGCGCCAGCAGGGCGAGGAAAAGAAGGCGGCCGTCGCGGCCCTCAAGGAGAAAATGGCTCCCCTGCAGCAGGAGCTGCAGGAGGCGGAGCAGGTGCTGGAAGAGCTGCTGCTGAAGCTGCCCAACCTGCCCCACACCTCGGTGCCCGAGGGCGCCGGGCCTCAGGACAACGAGCTGGTGCGCCAGCATGGCGCGCTGCCCGCCCTGCCCTCCGGGGCGCTGCCCCACTGGGAGCTGGCCAAAAGATACCGCCTCATCGACTTCGACCAGGGCACCGTGCTTACCGGCACCGGCTTCCCCCTGTACCGCGGCGCCGGCGCCCGCCTGCAGCGCGCCCTGGTGTCTTTCTTCCTCGACGTCAATACCGGTGCCGGCTATACGGAGTATGCGCCGCCCTACCTGGTGAACGCCGCCACGGCCTATGGCACCGGACAGCTGCCCGACAAGGAAGCC
>CBINPH010000430.1:0-2040 GCA_966252445.1 uncultured Chitinophagaceae bacterium
GCCATCATCGCCCACGGCACCACCATAGACCCGGAATATTACCGGGGAGAGCCCTACTACCCCCAGACGCCTTCCCTGGGATGCCTCTGCGCCTTCGAGTCCTGGTCTCCCCTCGACGGGCACCGCCTGCGCAGCGACCAGCAGCGGCTGGTGGATGCCGTGATGCGCACCGGCGCCGCCATCGGCTACCTGGTGGTGCTGGAGCTGGGGCATGAAGACAGGCCCCTGGCCCCCGAGGAGCTGCTGCCCTTTGTCGCCGCCGCGGAAAAGCGCCTCTAGACGGCGTCGGCGGTCTACAAGGCCCCTTCCGGGGCGGCAGCTCCGCCGCCTCATATACGAGGAATTTTAGCCCATTCACCCAAAGCCGGGACCCCGCGGGGCCCCTTTCCCCTATTTTTGAGGCGGACAAGGATGTACCCACCGGCCCCCAGCGGGGACAGGGTCCCGGAGAGGGGAGGCTCTTTACAGACAGGCAGTGAAAAACCGGTTTCATAGCAGGCCAGAGACACCGCTGCCGCCGGAGGGACACCTTGGACGTTCAACCGATATGACATGCTGAAAGCGCTCACCGGGCGTATGCATAAGCTCCGCGCCAACCTGCACCTTATCCGGGTGATCCGCCTGGTGTGGTCGGTGTCGCCGCGGTGGACCCTGCTGTCCCTCTCCTTCATCGTGCTGGAGACGGCCGGTTATTTCGCTTCCCTCTATACCCTCAAGGAGCTGATCGACGCCGTGGCCCGGGGCGGCCCCGCCGCCGAGCCTCCGGGCATCCTGCTGTACATCGCCGCCGCCGGCGCCGCGGGCATCCTCTATTTCATCGTCAAGGCCGTGTCGGCCTATTTCCCCGAGGTGCAGGCCGCCCATGTCTCCGAGCATCTCAACGACAGGATACATGCTTCCACCGTTTCCCTGGACCTGACTTATTTCGAAGACCCCGCCTATTTCGACCTGTTCAAGCGGGCCAAGGACGCCGGCACCCAGCGCCCCAGCCAGGTGGTGACCTCGCTTTTCGACATCCTGAAGAACGGCATGACGGTGCTGGCGCTGGGCTCCGTGTTGCTGACCATAGACTGGATGCTGCTGCCCCTGCTGGTGCTGTTCGTGCTGCCCACCCTGCTGATCCGCATCCATTTCTCCGATGTCTACGACCGCTGGAGGACGAAGAACACGCCCCTGGAACGGCGTTCCGATTACCTGAGCGCCCTCATCACCACGGAGCCTGCGGCGAAGGAGGTCCGCAGCTTCAACCTGGGGCCTCATCTGCAAAAGGCCTACCTGGCGGTGCGCATGCGGCTGCTGGGCGAGAAGCTGGCCATCCACAGGGCCAGGACGCGCAACGAGGTGCTCACCACGGCGCTGGCGGCGCTGGGCTTCTTCGTCTGCATCGGCTACATCATCCTGCACCGCGGCGCCGGCCACAGCGTGGGCAACATCACCGTCTTCCTGGTGGTCTTTCCCCAGTCCTTCATGATCCTGCAGAATCTGGCGTCGGGCATCTCCGTGCTGTACCAGAACAACGTGTTCATGAGCAGCATCCTGGAACTGCTCGACCTGGCGCCGGCGCCGGCCGCCGCCGGCCGCCCCCTGCCTGCCGCCGCGACGCCTTTCCGCCTGGAGCTCCGCCGGGTGGGTTTTTCCTATCCCCATGTGCGGGCCCGCAACCTGGACCATGTCAGCCTCACGCTGGAGGCCGGCAAGGTGGTGGCGGTGGTGGGGGCCAACGGGGCGGGCAAGTCCTCGCTCATCAAGCTCATCTGCCGGCTCTACGACCCCGCCGAAGGCAGCATCCTGCTGAACGGCGTCGACCTGCGGGAGCTGGACCTGCAGGAGTACCGCACCAAGTACAACGACCTGGCTCACACGGTGAACGCCTACGAACCGCACGAGCACATCTACGAGGGCCTGCTGCGCAAGCCCGGCACCGTGCTCGTGCGCGGTGGCGGCATCGTTGCCTCACGCGTCCTGCAGCGCTTGATGGACGACCGCGAGCAGAAGGGCGCGCAGACCCAGATCCTGCACCTGTTCCGCACCTACTACTCC
>CBINPH010000431.1:0-2018 GCA_966252445.1 uncultured Chitinophagaceae bacterium
TCCGCGATCCGGCCTCTATATTCCTGTTCAGGCCTGCGCATTTCGGGTATTCCCTGGGCGCCGTCTATATGGTCTGGGCGGCGGTCGTGGCGGCGCTTTACCTTCCGGTACGCTGGTACAACCGGTACAAGAGCAGCCATGACCATTGGTGGCTGCGGTATTGCTGATACGCGCCCCGGGGTAGGTCCATAGGGAAGGTTTGCCTACCTTCGCTTCAGCGGCATGCCTGCCGATGATCAAACACCATGACCACCTTATGAAGAAGACCCTCGTCCTGGCCTTGGGCTGCCTGGCGCTGGGCGCCTGCCGGCCCTCCGCCCAGGCGCCTTCCCTGTCACCCTATGCCTATGCCGCTGTGAAAAGGATCGTGGTGCGGCACGGGGCCGTCGTCACCGCCCATCCCCTGGCCAGCGCCGTGGGCGCCCGCATATTGCGGGCGGGCGGCAACGCGGTGGATGCGGCCGTGGCCAGCGCCCTGGCCCTGGCCGTGGTGTACCCCGCAGCCGGCAACCTCGGCGGCGGGGGATTTATGGTGATCCACCTGGCCGGTGGCAAGGACCTCAGCCTTGATTTCCGGGAAAAGGCGCCCGGCAAAGCCTTCCGGGACATGTTCCTGGACAGCCTGGGCCGCGCCGATACCGAGGCCAGCCGCAACGGCCCCCTGTCCGCGGGGGTGCCCGGCACCGTGGCGGGGCTGTGCCTGGCCCACGAGCGCTACGGCGCCCTGCCCTGGGCCGACCTGGTGATGCCCGCCGAGCAGCTGGCCGCAGGAGGTTTCGTCCTGACAGCCGCCGAGGCCAGGCACCTGAACGCGGCCCGGGACGCTTTCCGGCGCTACAACGCTGTCATGCCGGTATTCGTGCGGGAACGCCCCTGGGCGGCGGGCGACACCCTGGTGCAGCGGGACCTGGCGGCCACCCTGGAGCGGATCCGCGGCCAGGGACGCGCGGGCTTCTACGAAGGCATCACCGCGGCCTATATCACGGAGGAAATGCAGCGGCAGGGTGGGCTGATCAGCGGCGACGACCTGCGGAACTACCAGGCCGTTGAACGCGTGCCGGTGGCTTTTGATTACCGGGGATACCGGATCCTCTCCATGCCTCTGCCATCCAGCGGCGGCTTGCTGCTCCGGCAAATGCTGGGCATGCTGCAGGATCACCCCATCGCCGGCTATGGCTTTCTGTCCCGCCGCTCGGTGCAGCTGATGACCGAGATCGAGCGCCGGGCGTACGCCGACAGGGCCCAGTACCTGGGCGACCCGGATTTCGTGCGGGTGCCGGTGGACCGGCTGGTGGATCCGGACTATCTGCGATCAAGGATGGCCGACTACGATCCGGCGAAGGCCACACCCAGCCGGAATATCGGTGCAGGGCGCATACCGGAAAGTGAAGAGACCACCCACCTGTCTGTCGTCGACAGCAGCGGCAATGCCGTGTCGATGACCTATACCCTGAACAACAGCTACGGCAGCAAAGTGGTGGTCGGCCATGCCGGTTTTTTGCTCAACGACGAGATGGATGATTTCAGCGCCAAGCCGGGAGCGCCCAACATGTTCGGCCTGGTGGGCCATGCGGCCAACGCCATCGCCCCCGGCAAACGCATGCTCAGCTCCATGACCCCCACCATCGTGCTCCAGGCCGGAAAGCCTTACCTGGTCCTGGGGACACCGGGAGGAGCGACGATCATCACGTCGGTCTTCCAGACCCTGGTGGACATCCTCGATTTTGACATGAGCCTCAGCGATGCCGTCAACCGGCCGAAGTTCCATCATCAATGGCAGCCCGACCTGATCGACGTGGAAAAAGGGTTTCCCGATACGGTGCGCCGGCCGCTCGAGGCCATGGGCTACACCTTCCGGGAGCGCAGCCCCATCGGCAGAACCGAGGTCATCCGCCTGCAGGGAGATTCCATTGAAGCCGTGGCCGACGGCCGCGGCGATGACAGTGCGGCGGGCTACTGATCCTGAAGAACAACATGCACTAAACCTTTTGCCATGACAAACCCAAACTACATCCATC
>CBINPH010000432.1:0-2011 GCA_966252445.1 uncultured Chitinophagaceae bacterium
CGCATCCCGGTCTCGCCATGCAACGGGCCCTGCCGGCGGCCGGCCAGTTGCTCCAGTTTCTGAGGCGGCATAAAAACGGTACGCTGTGTTGTTGGCGCCGTGAAGGTACGACAGCGGAGGAATTAACCACAGGGCGCCCTGAAATCGGCCGGGCAAATAACAAAATATACTTATTTTTGCCGCTTAGAATGCCACTATCCGTCAAACATCTGCTCGGTATCCACAGGCTCACCCGCCAGGACATTGACCTGATTTTTCAAACCGCAGATAATTTCAAGGAGATCCTCAAGCGACCCATTAAGAAAGTACCCACGCTGCGGGACACCACCATCGTCAACCTGTTCTTCGAGAATTCCACGCGCACCCGCATATCCTTTGAGCTTGCCGAAAAAAGGCTGTCGGCGGATGTCGTCAATTTCAGCGCCTCGGCCTCTTCGGTGAAAAAGGGCGAGACCCTGATCGACACGGTGAACAACATCCTCGCGATGAAGGTGGATATGGTGGTGATGCGGCATTCGGCCTGCGGCGCCCCGCATTTTTTGTCCAGGCACATCAACGCCTCCATTGTGAACGCCGGCGACGGCACCAACGAACACCCCACGCAGGCCCTGCTGGACGCCTATTCCATCCGTGAGAAGCTGGGCGAGGTGGCCGGGAAAAAGGTCGCCATCATCGGCGACATCATGCATTCCCGTGTAGCCCTTTCCGATATCTACTGCCTGAGCAAGCTGGGCGCCGAGATCACCGTCTGCGGCCCGCCCACGCTGATCCCGCCCCATATCGCCGAGGCCATGGGCGTGCGGGTCACCTACAACCTGCGCGAAGCACTGGAATGGTGCGACGTGGCCAATGTGCTGCGCATACAGCTCGAACGGCAGAACACACCCCTGTTCTCCTCTCTGCGGGAATACAACCTTTTTTACGGCGTCAGCCGTCCCCTGCTCGAAAGCCTGTCCAGGGAAATCGTCATCATGCATCCCGGACCCATCAACCGGGGTGTGGAACTGAACTCCGATGTGGCCGACTCCGGCCAGTCCATCATCCTCCAGCAGGTGGAAAACGGGGTGGCCATCCGCATGGCCGTGCTCTACCTGTTGGCGGGGCAGCGGGAGGAAGCCGTTCATCCCGAATAATCCGCGTTCCTCCAGCCGCCTTCTCCCCCGGAAATGATACAATATTATCAATTGCTAGTAGTAACTTATCGAATGTGTTCCGCTCCCTCCTGCGCGTTATACATATGAATATTTCTAATCCAATAATTATGTTATACATTATAAATTTAAAATCCGGCTGCTATTTGGCACCCACCGTTGATTCAACAGATAAAATTGTCCGTTATTTTGCGGAGCCGGGGCGGCAAACCGAATTAGGCCGATAGACAAACCGGGTTAAAACTATGGTAAGGACGACCAAAAGGCGCTACCTTTGTGCTGTGCAAATGAGGGTGAGGCGAGAGAACCAACCAAGAGAAAAATACCAGACAGGCAGTTGATTTAGCGAGGATTAACTTTTCATGATTTGAGGGAGCAAATCATGTTCTTTTCATGTGGTTTTGGTTTCAGGCCGGTCAGATGACCGGCCTAATTTTTTTATAGCCGGGCACAAAAAAAGCCGGCCCAGGAATGAGCCGGCATGGGTGTGAATACAGTCTTGGGACTGTACGTTACTGAATCTCGATCTCTCTGTTCTGCTGCACCTTTTCAGCCTTTTTCGGGAGCGCGACCTGCAGCACACCGTTGGCATAGGTGGCTTTGATCTGTTCGGTATCCACGCCTTCGTTCAGGGTAAAGGACCGCTTGAAGGAACGGGATTTGAACTCCCGGCGGATCAGCTTGCCGCTGTCCTCCTTTTTCTCTTCCTTTTTCTCCGCCTGGATGGTCAGGACATCGCCCTCCACCTGCAGCTTGAAGTCAGCCTTGTCCAGGCCCGGGGCGACCAGCTCCAGCTGGTAAGCGTCCTGGGTCTCCCGGATGTTTACGGGCGGCAGCCCTTCACCGGCGACACGCTGGCG
>CBINPH010000433.1:0-2005 GCA_966252445.1 uncultured Chitinophagaceae bacterium
TCCATATCGGCGCCGACCTGCTCACCGGCAAATCCATGGTTGACCCGGCCCATCTTATGGCTCCCCCGGATGACCTGCAGGCAGCCATTCTCCCGGTTGGCTTCCGTGAGGGCTATCATGACACTGACCAGCTGGTCGGGAAACATAAACTGGTTCTTGTACCAATATCCATAATCCTGATGCCATTCCCAGGCGCCTCCCACCTTGGGTTCTTTCTGCATCAACTTGGTATGAAAGTGACATACCGTAGCCCCGCTGCCCAGCAGTGTGGCTACGGAGCGTACCATGCGTTCGCTGCGGATGAGCAGGCTGTAGGCATCGTCGCCCGGAGTGAACCACAGGGTCAGCCGGGTCTTTTTACCCGACTGGTCATTGAGGTCGATGGCATGGTCCTTGACCACGCTGTCGGCGGTAGCCAGCCCATACAGCTTATCGATTTCCGGTTTGGAAAAAAAGCCCGGAACGATCACGTATCCGTCCTCAACATACTGCTGCGCCTCGGCGCGATTCAATGGACGTGCCATGTTTGCTTGTTTGATGTGAAAGAAATCCATTATCTCCTTCCGGCCAGGAACCGGCATCACTTCTCAAAGATACTTTTTTCCAGGGAATTTTTCCTGGCCCATGCCCCTCAGCGGGCGGGAGATCGGAGCGCGGAGCGGTTGCGCTGCGGCCCCTGCAGCGCTTCCAGCGCTCCGGTCAGGTAGACCAGGGGAGCATTCCAGTTGATCGCAACCTCATTGCAGGCATACGCCCGCTCATCATCGGTGTAGGACTGGTCGGGAATACGGTTTGGATAGGTGGGACTGTGGTCCTGTTGCCCGGGGTTCGGCCCGGCCACCAGCCAGCCCGGTACGGGAGCCGAAAGTCCATCGGCCACCGAGACCCGGTGGTGAGGATGCCGGGGCGACCGGCCCCCGAAACCCGTAATATAGCAGTAACCCGTGGCGTTGCGGCCGCAGAGATAGTCGAGGTTGGCCACGGCCGCAGCCAGGTATCGCCTGTCCTTGCTCAGCAAAAAAGCCTGGATCATGGCCACTCCCTGGTTGGCCGCCACGGCGTTGCTGCCCCAGACATAGTCCCCGGCTGAATGGCCCATGACCGTATAAAATGCCCGCCCTTCCCTGCCCTTGCACAGGTCCTCTGCCCAGGCCAGCAGGCGGTCCTGCAGGACCTGAAACACGGTGGCCGGCACCTTGTGCAGACGGGAACGGTGCCGCAACAGGCTATAATATCCCAGGCAGCGCACCTGGTACCAGGTGGGAACCCTCATGCGTTCCACCTCCGGGAGGCCGGCAGCATGGTAAAAGCTGTCGGCGCCGGTACTGACATACAACTCGGCGGCCGCCCAGGCCTTTTCGTCGGACAGCCACCTGTCACCGTAAGGACCGGTGCTGATGTCCGGATCGAAAC
This sequence comes from uncultured Chitinophagaceae bacterium, assembly GCA_966252445.1. Classification (GTDB taxonomy): domain Bacteria; phylum Bacteroidota; class Bacteroidia; order Chitinophagales; family Chitinophagaceae; genus CBINPH01. The sequence continues at coordinate 1,414 of CBINPH010000433.1, forward strand.
GGGTGTTGAGCTGCTGCTGATCGTAAACGACCTGGGGGTGCTGCTGTGCCCAGTCCCAGGCCCGTAGGGCGGCCCGGGCGCAGCTGTCTGCAAAGCCGGGAAAAACCCTGTCAAAGGCGGCAAAAACCCGCCCCGCCTGGGCCATGACCGCCGCAAAGTCCAGGGTCGCCGCCGTGCTCTTGGCGACCACATAGCGGCGGGCATGGTCGCGGTCCGGCATTTCCATGCGGTCAAATGCACTATCGGTCAGTTTATGGTATACCCCGCCGTCGGCATCCTGCATGGCCAGCATCCAGGTCAGGTTCCAGCGCACCTCATCCAGGATGTCGGGCACCCCGTTCCGGGACTCAGGGATATGCGTCTCGAGGGTGTCGTAATACCCTGGGAAATCCTCATAGGCGGACAGCAGGGTTGCAACAGTAATGCCGCTGTTCACCACGTACTTGTTATAATCTCCCGCATCATACCAGCCGCCTGGCGCCGACAGGGTGCTGCCTTCCGGACGCCCGGGGCCGGCGGCGGAGGCATGCACATAGACCACGGTATCCGGATGGCCCTCGGCCCGTGCCCAGGCCCCGGCAAAGGCGGGAAG
>CBINPH010000434.1:0-2003 GCA_966252445.1 uncultured Chitinophagaceae bacterium
TCCTTTTCTGTGCCGTAGTTGGTATATTGTTTCAGGAAGCTGTTGACGATCTGGACGGGGCTGTTTTTCTTCTGGTAGCGCTCCTCGCAGTGCAGCAGGAACATGGACAACAACACGCCGGTCTTTTCGACACGGTGGAAGGGGAGCGCCGTAAACAGGCTGTTGTACAGCTGGAACTTGATTGCCACCAGGGTATTGAACAATTCAACAGGGTTCTTGGATGATGTATCCATGGATCGGAACGCTTTTTTTGGCTCTAGAAATCGCTGTTTGGCCGGGCGGACCCGGAGAGGAGGCTGCAGCGCCGTCTGACTGCCTGGGACATACGCCCGCCGCGCCGCCACGCAAAGCTAGCGCATAAAAAGGAGAAATTCCGGGGAAAGCGTAGGAGTGGCGGCGGGCGCCGCCGTGCCGGTCATTTCCGGCCCCTGGCGTAGTACATGTTCTGGCGGCCCCGGCGTTTGGCCTTCAGGCGTCCTTCGTTCACCATGCGGAGCAGCACCACCGACACGGCGGCCGACTTGACCTTGATCCTGTATTTGTCCTTCAGATGGGCGGCCACGTCGCGGGTGAACCGCGGCTCGCTGAAGAAGTCACTTTCTTCGAGCACCTTGTGGAGGCGGGTGGTGAGGCGGCTCTTTTCCCGGCGGCTGGCCGTCAGCGGGAAACGGGGCGTCATTTTCAGGGGTATGTTGAACAACTCTTTGGGATGTACGCCGATTGCGCGCATGATCTCCACCAGGTAGGAAGTGCGCGCTTCGCGACCTTTCTCTATCGCATGGATGGTGCTGTAGGTGAAACCCGTCATCTCCGCAATGTCTTCCAGTTCCCAGCCCTTGCTTTCCCGCAGCATGCGGATGCGCTTTCCTACAGCCTTGGTAACCTCTTCATTGTGAAAATGGTTCACCAGACAAAGAGAACATGGTTTTATACAACATGGTATTTATTGTAAAGTATTTTTGTTGTTTATTAGACATAAGACTACTTTTGATCTGTCATTGCATTCCCACACTTGAAAGCCAGGGACCATGATACTGACCCATTCGCTATGCATGCGGTGGTCCGGCGTTTTTAGTGTCTGCGCCTTTCCCGTGAGTATTCCGATAAAACGCTCCCATACTTTTTCACCGCAGCCACAAGGGCCCCGCCGGCACTCCATCTGTCCGCCGGGGCGTTATGTCCACCGGGAGTTCCATCTCCTGCTCCGGCAGTGGAGCAAAAAGCCTAAGGGCCCCGTATAAGCCCACTTTTTTCTTCGCCGGCCTTCCCCTGCCGGCATGACTGTTCCTGCCGCCATCCGGCGGCGCGATCTTCCTGTTTTTCCTGAGACATCCACGAAGCGGTTATCCCTTTTGGCAGGACAACCGTGTCCGGGCTGTAGGCAGCAACCCCCGACCGGCATGGAACCAGACCCCACGGAAAGCGTACCGGACTACCATGTCGCCTCTGCTGATATGCAGTAAGCATCCGTACCTGGTACTTCCAGCCAGAGCTGGATTAGGATAATTGTCCGCATTATGATGTCCGGCCTTCCTGAAACTTATTCTCTCAAGCATCAACCAGATAAGATGAAAAGAATTGTACTACTGTTTTCTCTCTTGTGGCTCAGTTCGGCGACCATGGCGCAGCGCGGCGGGGCGGGTTCCGTCCTCTTAAGCGGCCGCGTCGTGGATTCGGCGTCCGGCCTGCCACTGCCCGGCATGTCCCTTTTCCTGCTGCATAGCGGCCAGAATGCCGTCAGCGGTAGCGGTGGGAATTTCAACCTTTCCCTCATGGTTCCCAATGACACCCTGCTGGTCTCGGGCGTCGGCTATGGCCGACAGGCGCTGCCCGTCAGCACATCAAGCCATGGTCCCCTGGAGGTCCGGCTGCGGGCCACCGTCATCGGGCTGGGAGAAACCGTGGTCAGTACGGGCTATCAGAAACTGCCCAAAGAAAGGGCCACCGGATCCTTCGACCAGATCGACGAGCGTCTGCTCAATGAGCAGGTCGGCACCAATATC
>CBINPH010000435.1:0-2002 GCA_966252445.1 uncultured Chitinophagaceae bacterium
GTATTCACCCGCAGCGTTGGACCAAATTATGGCCCTTTTCCGCCAGTACGGAGTGCTCATCATTGCGGACGAAGTGATGACCGGTTTTGGGCGCACCGGGCGGGCCCTGGCTACAGATTACTGCCGGCATGATCCCGATATCTTTTGCCTGTCCAAGGGGCTTACGGGCGGAACCATGGCCCTGGGGATCACCAGCTGCACGGCACTGATCTATGACGCTTTTCTGTCTGCGGATAAGACCAAGACACTTTTTCATGGGCATTCCTTCACAGCCAACCCCATCGCATGCAGTGCGGCGCTGGCCAGCATGGAGCTGTTCCGGGACCCTGCCTGTGCCAGGCGCATCGAACATATTGCCGGTCGCATGTCGGCTTTCAGGGCGGAGCTGGAAGGACATGGCCTGGCCGGACATGTCCGGCAGTGCGGCACGGTGCTGGCTTTCGAAATCATTACCCCGGAATCGGATTCCTACATACACGGGATACGGGATTTTCTGTACGATTTTTTCCTGCGGCGCAAGATTATTTTACGACCCCTGGGCAATACACTCTATATGATGCCGCCATACTGCATCAGCGATGAAGAACTTGATCGGGTATACGCGGCGGTCTCCGATTTGCTCGGGCATCTGGAAAAAGAAGGCTTGCCTTGAGCGACCGGAGGCATATCCGCCAGGTGCTCGGCGAGTCGCAGTTGGTGATCTTTGCACCGGGATCAGCGGGGGGCCTTTTCGCCCAGCGCCTTTAGCTGCTCCAGCCCCCTGTCCATATAGGGCCCGGTCAGCCGGTCCATCATGACCGCCCACAACCGCCACCATGGCTTCCAGCCGGCTTGCATATCGATATACCAGATAACCATGGTGCCCCCGTCTCCTGAAGGACGGCAAACGAAAGCACCGGTCATCGGGGGCATATGGCCGAACCAGTACCTGAACTGCACGGTGCTGTCCGTGACCGCCGCCACTTCGAAACGGCAGGAGGTGACCCCTTTCCGCGTGGGGGCCGTCCAGGCGATCCATGCGTAGGGACCACCCGAGGGTGCAGACAGGTGAACGCCCGCAGTGTCTTGCTCAGGGATCCAGGGAAACCACGACGGATAGGTTCCCATCTCGGTCAGGGTATCCCGCACCCTGTGGGGGGCCGCCGCGATATACACCTGTCTTTCCACATGTCCGGACGTGGGCAGCAGCAGCATGAGTACCCCCAGCAGCAGGACCAGGCTGATGAGCAGGAAGGCGGCAAGTCGGAAAATTTTATGCATGATGTTCCTTCGTGGTCGTTTGCGTTATTCCCAGCGGAAAACTTTCACCGCCACGACATAAATAACCAATCCCCAGGCGGTCAGGACCAGCAATTCTTTGGGCAGCTGCCAGAGCCGGGTACCTTCGAAGGCTATTTTCCTGAAGGCGTCGTTGAGGTAGGTCAGCGGCAGGGCTTTGCAGATGGGTTGAAGCCAGGACGGGAAAACATCAATGGGGAAAAAGGTCCCCGCCAGCAGGAACTGCGGCATCGTGACCACGTTGGCGATGGGCGGAATGGTACTCTCGCTGCGCGCGAGGCCGCTGATGACGAACCCGAATCCCATGAAAATGATCAGGCCAAAGCAAGAGAGCAGCAACAGCTCCGCCACCGTCTCCATACCATGGACCAGCGTGAAGTGAAAGAAAAAGTACCCCACCCCGATCAGGAAAAGGGCCCCCAGCGCCTGAAAAATCATCCGGGCCAGGGCCTCTCCCAGCAGAATATGGAAGCGGCTGACGGGTGTGGCGAAGAAGCGTTTAAGCACCAGGGTCTGCCGGAGGCTGAAAAAGAGAAAGGCAGTGCCGAAAACCCCTGTGCTCAGCAGCGAAAAGCCCAGCATGCCCGGCAAAATGAAGTCGATCTGGCGGTATATACGGCCGGGAAGCACGGTCGTCTCCACCGTCGCCACCGTGGGGCGGCCGGGGAAGATCCGGGCATCCTCCCGGTTAATCACTGTGGCCAGCAAGGACCGGAACACGTCG
>CBINPH010000436.1:0-1982 GCA_966252445.1 uncultured Chitinophagaceae bacterium
ATGGTCCATGCCCCCGACGGCTTCATGCGCCAGGAGCTGCCGGCGCACTACCTCATCGGCTTCCTGGTGCTGCTGATCCTCGGCCCCGGCAAAATTTCCATTGACGGCCTGTCCTCCCGCAAATGATACCGCCCCTGTCCCCATGCTGATCACCAATACGCATATCCGTGTCCGCTACGGCGAGACTGACCAGATGGGCTACCTCTATTACGGGAATTATGCCCTGTATTATGAGGTGGGCCGGGCGGAGATGATCCGGGAGCTCGGGCTCACCTACAAGACCCTGGAGGAACAGGGCATCATCATGCCCGTCGCCGAGCTGCGGAGCAAATATATTCGGCCCGCCCGCTACGACGACCTGCTCCGCGTGCAGACCACCCTCAGGGACTGGCCCCATGACCACAAGATCACCTTCCATACGGAGCTCTTCGGCGAAGCGGACAATCTCCTGCACGCGGGCTCCACCACCCTGGTTTTCCTGGACAGGGCCACGGGCCGCCGTACGGGCATGCCGGCCCTGCTGGCTGAACGGCTGCGGCCTTACTTCCCCAAGTCCTGAGGGGTTTTTCCCCTGGCAGGTCTGCCCGGCAGGCTGTCAGGGCGGCGTCCGCCGGCCGGGGCTGACCCGCCCGCCCGCATCCCGCCCCGGGAGGGCGGACTGACATTATTGCATGCTTTTCCCCCTTGGCATAATCATTGACGAACCCATGACAAAATCTACACTTCAAAAGGAGAACAACTGTTATGGGAAAAATTATCGGAATAGACCTCGGCACGACCAACTCCTGCGTGGCCGTGATGGAAGGTAATGAGCCGCAGGTGATTGCCAACGACGAGGGCGCCCGCACGACGCCTTCCGTAGTCGCGTTCCTGAAGAACGGTGAGCGGAAGGTCGGTGCCCCGGCCAAGCGCCAGGCCATCACCAACCCGGTGAACACCATCATGTCCGTGAAACGTTTCATGGGACGCCGGTACAATGAGGTCGCCAACGAGATCCCCCACTGGAGTTATAAGGTGACGAAAGGTGACAACGACACCGTCAGGATCGACATTGAGGGACGCCTGTATACCCCCCAGGAGGTCTCGGCCATGATCCTGCAGAAAATGAAAAAGACGGCGGAGGATTTCCTCGGCCAGGAAGTGACGGAAGCCGTGATCACGGTGCCCGCATATTTCAACGATGCCCAGCGGCAGGCCACCAAGGAAGCCGGCGAGATCGCCGGCCTGTCTGTGCGCCGCATCATCAACGAACCTACGGCGGCCGCCCTGGCCTACGGCCTGGACAAGAAGCACGCCGACAGCAAGCTGGCCGTCTTTGACCTGGGCGGCGGCACCTTCGACATCTCCATCCTGGAGCTGGGTGACGGTGTCTTCGAGGTCAAATCCACCAACGGGGATACCCACCTCGGCGGGGACGATTTCGACAAGGTCATCATGGACTGGCTGGCGGAAGAGTTTAAGAAGGAAGAGGCCATTGACCTGCACAAGGACCCCATGGCCTGGCAGCGCCTGAAAGACGCCGCAGAGAAGGCGAAGATCGAGTTGTCCTCCTCCCAGGAAACGGAGATCAACCTGCCCTACATCACCGCGGTGGACGGCGTGCCCAAGCACCTGGTGCGCAAGCTGACCCGGGCCAAGTTCGAGCAGCTCAGCGACAGCCTGATCGAACGCACGCTGGAGCCCTGCCGTCATGCCCTGAAAGATGCCGGCTACCAGACCTCGGATATTGACGAGGTGATCCTCGTCGGCGGCTCCACCCGCATTCCCAAGGTACAGGAGACGGTGGAGAAATTTTTCGTCCGCAAGCCCCACAAGGGCGTCAATCCGGATGAGGTGGTGGCCATCGGTGCAGCCATCCAGGGCGGCGTGCTCACGGGCGAAGTGAAGGACGTGCTGCTGCTGGATGTGACGCCCCTCAGCCTGGGCATCGAGACCCTGGGCGGCGTGTTCACGAAGCTCATCGAATCCAACACCACCATACC
>CBINPH010000437.1:0-1977 GCA_966252445.1 uncultured Chitinophagaceae bacterium
GGGGCCGCTGCCGGGGGCAAGGTCAGCACTTCCCTAAAACCCTTCCAACTCCGGCCTTCGTCGGAAGAGATGGCGGCATGCAGGACCTCCCGGCCTCCGTTGGCGTAACTGCGGGGATCATCCCAGCGCTGGTCTCGGCATCCAAAAAGGATCAGCCGCTGGTCGGACAAGCGGAGGATATCCGCGGGGGAGTCGGAAGAAATGAAAGGCGTCGGCGAGGGCGACGCCCAAGTCCGGCCCCCATCGCGGGAGCGGGACTGGTATAACCTGCCCTTGTTTGTGCGGAAGAGCATCCACACGCTGCCGTCCCGGCAGGCCACGAGCGCGGGCTCTACGCCTCCGTAGCGGGTCACCTGCCCAGGGTCCACGGCGACCCGTACATGGTTCTGCGAGCGGGACCAGGTATCCCCACCATCATCCGAATAAAGGGCTATAATCTCATGCCAGCCGGAATCCGGCTGTGCAGCGGCCGGCCGCGGCACAGCCGCAGGCATGGCCTTGGCCACCGCCGTCAGCAGCCGTCCCCCCGGCAGGACGATGAAACTGCGGATGGAGCCCACCTACCCATTCAAAATTTTCCGGGGCCGCTCCCAGGCTGGGGCCCCACGGAGCTTGCGGCTGTACCAGAGGTCCAGCTGGCGGCCGTGGTAGCCGCTGTCGCCCTTCGAAAAAAGATGGAAGATGCTATGGAGGGTGCCGGCGACATCCTGCAGCACCCGGTTGGCGTAGTAGGCCTGCCCGCCCAGCGCAAACTCTTCCTGCGGCGCCTCCCAGTGCAAGCCTCCGTCCGTGGAGGTGATGGACATAAGTTTATCCGCATCGCCGGGGCGGTTCACGAAAAATATCTTCAACGCCCCCGAGGCCAGCCGCAGCATCGTGGCCTCGTTACCCGGCGAAGCAGCCACCCGCACCGGCGCTTCTACCCCGGCCAGCGTTGCGGGAGGCCTGCGGCGCAGCATGCCGAAAGCCGCCTTATCCGCCGGCCCTCCCGTCTGCGCCTGCCCCTCGAAAACCGCTCCCAAGGTCAGCAGCGCCGAAAGCCATAACCCTCGCCGTCCATGCCGGTATAGAGCCGGCCGCCTCATAGCTCCTTTTGCATCAGCCAGGCCTTGTTGAAGCGGGCTATCCTCACCTCGCGACCCCGGCCCCGTTCCATGTCTTGTTGCCAGACCGCGATGATGGTGCCGTCAGCGGCCTGCACCACCGAGGGATAGGACGCCTGCGGTCCGCCGGTGCGGGCCAGCACGCGGGGGCTGGTCCAGGTCTTTCCCCCATCCGCCGAGAGGGCCGCCGCGAGCGGGTCGCGCACGAGGGGGGAATTGTTCCATACGGCCACCAGCGTGGCCGAGCCATCGAGGCGCCACAGGGCCGCCGGGGAGTTGTGCGATGTCAACGTGCTGGGCGCCGGCGTCTCCCAGTGCAGGCCGCCGTCCGGGCTCCAGGACTGGTAAAACTTGTCTCCGCCGGTGCGCATCAGCGCCATGATCCTGCCGTCGGCCAGCACCACGGTGGCCGGCTCGGCCAGCCCGCCTATGGCGTCTGCGGCGACCTTGGGCACCTGGACATACATGTCAGCCCCGGCCGTCCAGGTCTTTCCTCCGTCGGTGGACCGCAGTACCCCGGACTTGATGTCCATCTGCCCTTCCGTGGTCGCGGGCTCGTGCCGTTCCGCCCAGGTGTCCCAGGAATAGCCCATGATCAGGGTGCCGTCCTGCAGGCGGTGCCCCTGGTGGATCTTCCCGCAGATGTAGCGGTGGGGCTTGTCCATTTGCTGCTCGGGGCTCCAGTGCAGGCCGTCGGTGCTGCTGCGTATATAAATACCGGAACTGTCGATCGTCACGGGCTTATGCACCGTCGTGGAGAAAGCCAGGATGCGGTCCCCGTCCACCAGGAGATTGGGGTCACCGTCGTCAGCGTCGGGATGGTCGAACAGGGACTGCGGGCTGGACCAGTGAAGGCCGTTGTCATCGGATACCG
>CBINPH010000438.1:0-1946 GCA_966252445.1 uncultured Chitinophagaceae bacterium
AAATGGGGCGGCTCGCTCATCACGGATAGCGTGCCGACCACAGGAGCGTTCGTGCCCACCGCCACGCAGTGGCGGCGGGACTCCCTCAACCTGACGCCTTACCTGTCGGGAGGAAAATTTCAGCTCATCTTCCGCAACATCAGCAACTACGAGAACAACATCTACCTGGATGATATTCAGATCGATGCCCGGCCAACCAACCCCCGGCTCCTGGCGGAGAAGGTCCTGGTCGTTCCCAACCCCACCCGGGGAGGCCTGCATGTACAATTCCTAGACAAGCCGCCCGATCTCCGTGAAGTACGCATTTATAACGTCTTGGGCCAGCTGCTCGCCCGGCGCGACGCCTCGGCCGTAAACGCCCAGAACCGCATCGAATTTAATTTGGCGGATGTGGCAAATGGTGTTTATTTTGTACAGATCAGGTACAGCGACCACACGGTGGTCAGGAAAATCGTAAAAGTAAGATGAGGGAGGCTAGCACACCGGACACACTCGATTACCTGCTGGACCACACCGCCCTGCCGGCGGACCTGGGACTGGTGGCAGATAAGATACGGGCCGGGCAGCGGATCGGACCCGAGGAGGGTCTTCTGCTGTTCGAGAAGGGCGAACTGCCTTTCCTGGGGGCCCTGGCCAACGCCGTCCGGGAAGGCCGCCACGGCGACAAGACCTATTTCAACCGCAATTTCCACATAGAGCCGACCAATGTCTGCGTGTTCAGCTGCGCTTTCTGCTCCTACTCCCGGGTATACAAGCACCGGGAAGAGGGCTGGGAACTGAGCCTGGACCAGATGATGGACATGGTCCGCCGCTACGACGATCAGCCCATCACCGAGGTCCATATCGTCGGGGGCGTGCATCCCAAGCTGAACCTGAATTTTTTCTGCGAGCTGCTGCAGCGCATCCGGGCGCACCGCCCGGGGCTCCACATCAAGGGTTTCACCGCCGTGGAGCTGGACTACATGTTCCGCAAGGCGGGCCTGAGCGTGAAGGAAGGCCTGGAAAAACTGAAAGCTGCGGGGCTCCAGTCCATGCCGGGAGGAGGGGCGGAGATCTTTCATCCCGACGTGCGGCGCAAGATCTGCGCAGACAAGGTGGATGCCGAAGGATGGCTGCATATCCACGAGACAGCCCACCGCCTGGGCATGCCGACGAACGCCACCATGCTCTATGGCCATATAGAAGACTACGGACACCGCATCGACCATATGGAGCGGCTGCGGCAGCTGCAGGACCGCACGGGTGGCTTCAACGCCTTCATCCCCCTGAAGTTCCGCAACCAGCACAACGACATGTCCGGGGTGCCCGAATCCACCATCGTGGAAGACCTCAAGATGTATGCGGTGGCCCGCCTGTACCTGGATAACTTTGCCCACATCAAGGCCTACTGGGCCATGCTGGGCCGCCGGACCACCCAACTGACCCTTTCTTATGGCGTCGATGACGTGGACGGCACCATCGACGATACGACGAAGATCTATTCCATGGCCGGGGCCGAAGAGCAGCACCCCGGCATGAGTACGGAAGAACTGGTGTGGCTGATCCGCCGGGCCGGCCGGAAGCCCGTGGAACGGGATACCGTCTATAACGAGATCAGGGATTACGGCTACGCCGCGCCGGCTGAAGGACTTCCGGAGGCCGAAGCGCCAGCCGCCCGCTAGCCCTTCCTCCGTCCGGGAGCATGTCCCGGTATCTACTTTGCCGCAGCCATGTGGCCACAGGACCATTTCATCGCAGTACAGGAGCCCATGGCACCAGGTCATCACGCCTTAACGGGAATTTTCTATGTGGCAAGATCATTCGAAATACCTCTGGTGCATCACGGTCCTGACCATACCGAAAAGAGAGCAATATGTCAAAAACCTCATTGAATCCATCAATGCCACGCCCCTGCGCTCCCCCGCCCGCATAGCGGTGATTTACAACCACAAGACCACGGAGAACAT
>CBINPH010000439.1:0-1933 GCA_966252445.1 uncultured Chitinophagaceae bacterium
GTTCCAGCCAGTTGTCCAGCAGGCCCTGTTCCGGTTGCTCCAACGTACTGGAGTAGGAAACCCCGTTATAGTCATCCAGGCAACGGTACCGGCAGAAGGCCGCGCCCATGGAGGGGTAATGGCGGAACAGCCGCTCCATACCCCGGTAAAACCCCTTCAGCACCTTGTCGTCGCCGTGCAGCAGGTGGACCAGATGCCCCCTGCTGCGCAGCAGACAGGTCTCAAAATTGCGGAGGCTGCCCACATTGACAGGCTGCCGGTAGTAGCCCACGCGGCCTCCCCCCAGCCGCGCGACCAGCGCTTCCACGTCGCCGGCGTCGTCGACGACCTCCACCTGCATCAGCTCGGGGCCCGGATCCTGGGCCAGAACGCTACGCAGCGTCTCCTCCAGGAATCCGGCGCAATTGTAGACCGGAATCATCACCGACCACAGGGGCCGTTCCTCGGGCGGGAGCTCCAGCGCCGGGATCTGCGGGGGTTCTTGCGGTATGCGCGGCAAATACCTTGCCGTCAGTACTTCTTCCATGCCAACGCCTGTTTAATGCGGCTGCCGCTCATGCGGAGGGCCAGGGATAACCTGCGGTGCCTGAGCAGCAGCATCCACATGGTCCGCCAGGGCAGGTGGGCAGCCAGTTGCGAAATAAGATAATTCTTCTTGAATGCGCCCATATAGCGTATAGCCTCGGGGCAATTGTTGGGGTTATGGACCGTGATGATGCGCCGGGTGATCTCGTCCAGCAGCACCAGGCAGGCGTGGACGCGCGCCAGGCTTCGCTGCCGGCACAGGGGGCCGGGATCGTAGGCATAGGCCCGGAGAAAATCGTCCGGCGCGTCGGCGCCCTGTCCGAGATAAAACCGGACATGACGCTGCCTGCGGCTCCGCACGGCTTCTTCATATAATCCGCGCCGTGCACCGGTGTGGGTGTTCGAGCCGTGCACCCGGTACCGGAGCAGCGTCTCTTCCAGCATATGCACGGGATGGCGGCGGGCCAGCCGCCAGAACAAGTCGTAGTCTTCCGTATGTTCTTCCCGATAGCCGCCCGCCGCCAGGGCCATGGAGCGGCGCATGATGATGCTGGAGTGATACAGGCAGCATTCGAAGGTCAGGTTGTAGTACAGGTGTGCGTCAGGGACACGCTCGGTATGCAGGGCCTGGCCCTGCTCGTTGATGACCTCCACCCAGCTGCCCAGCAGGGCGCAGCGGGGATGCTGCTGCATATAAGCCACCTGCTTTTCCAGGCGCCAGGGGTGGCTCAGGTCATCGGCATCCATCCGCGCCACCAGCTCATGGGAGGCCAGGGCCAGCCCTTCGTTCAAGGTGGCCCGCACGCCCCGGTTCGACGCATGGCGGATCAGGCGGATGCGGGGATCCGACATGGCCAGGACCTTTTCCGCACTGCCGTCTGTAGACCCATCGTCAATGATGAGGAACTCGATATACGGATAGCTCTGCACAAGGATGCTGGCCACGGCTTCCTCCACGAAGGCCGCGGCATTGTACACCGGCATGAGCACTGTGATATGGGGGCTGGCCTGTGTCATGAACCGGTGAGTATGTGACGGCCGGCCTTCAACAGGGCCCCGATCCGGGGCCATGGCGCCCGGCGGGGAGGCCGCAGGGCCTCAGAAAGCTGCCGGCCTACCGGCCCGCCCGACAGCCCCCGGGCATCCAGGTAGCTGGCCAGCCAGTGAAGAAAAAAAGTTCGCGCCTGCGGGTAATGCCCGTCACGCTCCGCGAGGGCCATGACCGAGTCCTGCCGTTGCCGGTAGTTGACCGCTATGGCCGAACTCATCAGCACCGCTTCCTCCAGATAGAACTTCATCAGGAACGCCTGGTCCTCAAACATCTGGTAGGGCCCGGCGAAAGCTTCTTCGAAGCCCCCGAGGCGCCGCGCCGCCTCCCTCCGGATCAGCAGCCCCGAAGGACAGGGCG
>CBINPH010000440.1:0-1898 GCA_966252445.1 uncultured Chitinophagaceae bacterium
ATCGTCGCCGACAAGGCCTCGATCGCGGCCTATGTCCACGGTCGCGATATCCTGGACCTCATCCGGGAGACGCCGGGGACACTCGCCGCCGCAGATCTCATCGCCATGCTGCGGAAAAATACGGCCCGCATGTATTCCATAGCCTCCAGCCAGCGTGTGGTGGGCGACGAGGTGCATATCGCGGTGTCGGTGCTGCGCTATGAAGCCCATGGACGGCGCCGGGGCGGGCATTGCTCGGCCCACCTGGCGGACGCCATAGCGGAAGGCGGGAAGCTGCCGGTATTCATCGACGCCAACAGCCGCTTCAAGCTGCCGGCGGATGCGGACAGGCCCATCATCATGATCGGAGCCGGCACGGGCATAGCTCCCTACAGGGCCTTTATGCAGGAGCGCGAAAGCCTGTCGCAGGCCGGCAAGTCCTGGCTCTTCTTCGGCGACCGCAACTTCACGACGGATTTCCTGTACCAGGCCGAGTGGCTGCAGTACCGCAGGGACGGGATACTGACCAGGGCTGACGTGGCTTTTTCCCGGGACCAGGCGCAGAAGATCTATGTGCAGGACCGCATGATGGAACAGGGAAAGGCGCTGTATGCCTGGCTGGAAGAGGGCGCGCATGTGTATGTCTGCGGGGACAAATCGGGGATGGCCAGGGGTGTGGAGCAGGCGTGGACAAGCATCATCGCTGCACACGGAGGCATGACGGAAGACAGGGCGGCGGAATACATCAGGCGCCTGCAGCAGGAGAACAGGTACCAGACGGACGTATACTAAACGTCCGTGTATATCGAACGGGTAAATCATCACTGCATCATGGAGCAAGAGGAAGTGCTGTCGGGGGAGCCAGTGTCCGCCGAAGAGCACCTGCAGGAAAACAGCGATTATCTGAGGGCCGGCATCGCCGCCGGCCTCACCGACACCCTGACGGGGGCCCTGGCGCCGGAGGACGTCAAGATCCTGAAGTTTCACGGGTCTTACCAGCAGCAGGACCGCGACCTGGAGAAAGAGCGGAAGCGGCAGAAGCTGGAGCCCCTGTACCAGTTCATGGTGCGGGTGCGGGCGGCCGGCGGCGTGGTCACCCCGGCGCAGTGGCTGGTGCTTGACGAGCTGGCGGAAAAATATGGCAACGGCACCATCAAGCTGACGACGCGCCAGTCTTTCCAGTTCCATGGCGTGCTCAAGCGCAACCTCAAGGCGTCGATCCGGATGATCAACGATGCCCTGCTGTCCACCATAGCCGCCTGCGGCGACGTGAACAGGAACGTCATGTGCAACCCCAACCCCTATCAGTCGGCAGTCCATGAAGAGGTGTACGGTCATGCTGTGGCGCTGAGCGAGTATTTCAAGCCCCGTAGCCGCGCGTATTACGAGATATGGCTGGACGAAAAAAAGGTCGCCGGCCACCAGGATGAAGAACCCATATACGGCCGGCGCTACCTGCCCCGGAAATTCAAGATCGGGCTGGCCACGCCGCCCTACAACGACATCGACATCTATGCCAGCGACCTGGGCTTCATCGCGATCGAGGAAGGTGGTCTGTTGAAAGGGTACAACGTCTCCGTGGGCGGGGGCATGGGCGCCACCTTCGGCGACCCCCAGACCTATCCCCGCCTGGCGGACCTGATCGGCAGCATCGCCCCGGAGGCGATCATCCCTGTCGCCGAAACGGTGATCGCCATACAGCGGGATTATGGGGACCGCCTGCACAGGAAAAACGCCCGGATCAAGTATACCATAGACCGCCTCGGCCTGGACTGGTTTACCGCAGAGCTGGAAAAAAGGCTGGGCTGGACGCTGGGGAAAGTCCGCCCCTGCCGTTTTCATACCAACGGGGACAGCTACGGCTGGCTGCAGGGTATCAACGGCAAATGGTTTTACACCCTCTTCGTCGAAAACGGCCG
>CBINPH010000441.1:0-1883 GCA_966252445.1 uncultured Chitinophagaceae bacterium
ACCCGCGTATGGGTCAACGGCCAGGCGGCCGGCAGCCGCGAGAGCCTCTCGGTGCCGCAGCGCTACGACCTGACGGGGCTGCTGCGTCCCGGCGGGAAAAACACCATCCGCATCCGCGTGGACAACAGCCTGATCCACGACATCGGCATGCCCCATGCCATCAGCGAGGAGACCCAGACCAACTGGAACGGCATCATTGGGCGCATGGAGCTGCAGGCCTCCGATCCGGTGGGGCTGGGGGCCCTGGACGTCTTTCCCGAACAGGGGCAGCTGCGGCTGCGCGTGGCGCTGCGCAACCGCAGCGGGGGACCCGTCGGGGGCAGGCTCCGCTTCCGGCTGCTGCCCGGCGGGGAGCCCCTCCCGGCGCAGGCCTTCCGCCTGGCAGGCCGTGCAGACACCCTGAACCTGCTGCTGCCCCTCCACACGCCGCTGCAACCCTGGGACGAGTTCCATCCCAGGCTGTACAGCCTGGAGGTCTCCCTGGAGGCCGGTCCGTACCGGGACCGCGACTCCATACGCTTCGGGCTGCGGCACCTGGAGGCCGGCCCGGAAGGGCTCCGCATCAACGGGCGCCCGCTGTTCATCCGCGCCAACATCCATTGTGCCGCCTTCCCGCTGACCGGCTATCCCGCCATGGACAAGGCCTACTGGGCCAGGGTGTTCCGCATCTGCCGCGACTACGGGCTCAACGCCATGCGCTTTCACACCTGGTGCCCCCCGGAGGCCGCCTTCGAGGCCGCCGACGAGTGCGGCATGTACCTGCAGGTAGAGAACGCCGACTGGCGCTTCAACGTGGGCAAGGATCCCGATGCCGACCGTTTTCTGGCCGCCGAAGCCCGGCGCATCCTGTCCGTCTATGGGCATCATCCCTCCTTCCTGATGTTCTGCGAGGGCAACGAGCTGGTAGGACCCGGCCGCGACTCCCTGCTGACGGCGCTGCTGCGGCAGTGGAAGGCCGGCGACCCGCGGCATCTCTATGCCGGCAGCTCGGGCTACCCCGCCCTGCCGGCAGACGACTACCACGACCTGTACGGCCCCCGCGCCCAGCACTGGAAAGAAGGCCTGAAGGGACGCCTCAACGCCGGCCCTTACCGCACGGACTTCGACTACAGCCAGACGGTGGCCACCCATGACCGCCCCCTGATCAGCCATGAAGTGGGGCAGTGGTGCGCATATCCGGACTACAGCCTCATCCCCCGTTACCGGGGGGTGCTGCGTCCCGGCAACTACGAGCTCTTCCGGGCCTCCCTGCGCAGCCACTGCATGGAAGACCAGGCCCGGGCCTTCCTGATGGCCTCGGGGAAGTTCCAGGTCATCCTGAAAAAGGAAGAGGTGGAAGCCCTGCTGCGCACTCCGGGGCTCGGCGGCTATCAGCTGCTGCAGCTGCAGGATTTCCCGGGGCAGGGCACGGCGCCGGTGGGCGTGTTGGACAATTTCTGGACGCCCAAACCCTATGTTGACGCCGCGGCCTTCCGCCATTTCCAGGGTCCGCGGGTGCTGCTGCTGCGCGCCCCCGGCTTTATCCTAAGCCCCGACAGCCTCTTCCGCGCCACCGCCGAGATCGTCAACTACGGCCCCGGCCCCATGAAAGACGCCCGGGTGCGCTGGTCCCTGGCCTACCGCAACGGGCGCCGGCTGGCCGGCGGCGCCTTTCCCGTGCAGGACATCCCTGCCGGCGGCCCGCATGCGCTGGGGGCGCTGGCCATCCCCCTGGACCAGGTGGACAGCGCTGCACGCCTGGACCTCCGCCTGCAGGTGGAAGGCAGCGACATCAGCAACACGTGGCCCCTCTGGGTCTACCCGTCCCTGCCGGCGCCCGACATGGGGGCGCTGCGGGTGGCCCGCCGCTGGTACGGGGACCTGCGCAGGGCCCTGGCGCGCGG
>CBINPH010000442.1:0-1869 GCA_966252445.1 uncultured Chitinophagaceae bacterium
GCTTCTCCCTGGCCCTGACCATCCCCTTTGCGCTCTTCGCCATCTTCCCCGGCTGGCTCAGCCGCATGGGCAAGGCCGGCGGCTGGCTCAACGCCGTCAAGGTGGTGCTGGGCCTCCTGGAGATCGCCCTGGCCCTGAAGTTCCTGTCCAACGTAGACATGGCTTACCACTGGAATACCCTCAGCCGGGAGGTTTTTCTCTCCATATGGATCGTCCTGTTCGGCGTCATAGGTCTGTACCTGCTGGGCCTGATCCGCTTTCACGGCGACAAGCCCCTCGAGAGCCTGTCGGTGCCGCGGCTTTTCTTCGCCGTCGCCGCCCTGGCCTTCATGCTGTACCTGGTGCCCGGCCTCTTCGGCGCCCAGCTGCGGGGGCTGGTGGGGGGCTTCCTGCCCAATTACTCCAGCATCGTGCATGGCCGCGAGGCAGCGCCGGCGCCGGGCGCCCCCGTGGCGGAAGCACCTGCCGCAGGGTCCGGAAAGAAATACGCGGATCTCTTCGCCCGGGCCACGCCGGAGGGATATACCGCCTACTACGACTATGCGCAGGCCATGGCCCAGGCCCAAAAGGAAAAAAAGCCCCTGCTGATCGATTTCACGGGCTGGTCCTGTGTCAACTGCCGGAAGATGGAAGCCGAAGTATGGACGGACCCCGGCGTGCAGCAGCTGATCAACGGGGACTTCGTGCTGTTGCAGCTCTATGTGGACGACAAGACGCTGCTGCCGGACAGCGAGCAGTATGTCTCCAGCTTCGACGGCAGCCGCATCAAACGCCTGGGCAACAAGAACGCCGACTTCGAGATTGTCCGGTTCAACCGCAACTCCCAACCTTATTATGTGGTGCTCGACGGCAGCGGCACCATGCTGAGCCGCCGCGGCTATTCCGCCCAGGAGGGCTATGACCCCCAGCGCTTCATCGCCTGGCTGAAGGCCGCCAGGGAAGCCTATGGCGGCGGCCGCCCCTGAGCCGTTGCGCCCATTATGAAATCCCGGCGGCGGGGGCTACTTTTGGAGACATGTTTTCCGGCACCTTTATCTTTCGCGCTTTCACGCTACCGCGCTGGACGCTGCTGCTGGCGGCGCTGCTGACGGGCGGCGGGCTGCAGGCCCAGCCGGCGCACCCGCGGCTGGAGCAGCGCAGCCCCGCCGGCATCCTGGCCTACCTCAGGGCCGTCGTGCAGGACAGCCTCATCCTTGTCGGCCAGTACTGCGGGGTAGGCGCCCAGACGGCGCAGGGATACCAGGACTACGTGAAAGGGCTGCACACCCTCACGGGCAAATACCCGGCCCTGCTGAGCGTGGAATACGGTTATACCCCCGACAACGACCTGCATGCCATCAACGGCTATGCCATCCGCTACTGGAAGATGGGCGGGCTGGTGACCATTTCCTGGCATGCCGACAATCCTTTTGAAGATGGCTACAACTGCCGCTGGAGCAGCATAGAGAACAAGGACCGCATACACCTGGAGGCCCTGCTGGCGGGGGCACCCCCTTCTCCCGCCAGGGCAAGCTACCGGCAGGAGCTGATGAAGGTGGGCCGCGCCCTCCGCGAGCTGCAGGATGCGGGCGTGGTGGTCCTCTGGAGGCCGTTTCACGAGATGAACGGCTTTTGGTGGTGGTGGGGCGTGGACGACCTCAAGACCCCCGGCAACACGGCGGCCTTCGGCCGGCTGTGGAAGGATATGTACGAGACTTTTAGGGACAGCCTCGGCCTGCACAACCTGCTCTGGGTGTATGGGGCGAACACTGCCAGCGCCTGGACCAGCCCGGTGGCGACGACCTATCCCGGGGCGGACTATGTCGACATCGTCGGTACCGACATCTAAACCCCTTCTCCGGTGTTTTAAGACTACCCCACCCTGCAGCA
>CBINPH010000443.1:0-1868 GCA_966252445.1 uncultured Chitinophagaceae bacterium
TGCCGGTGCAAACCATCATCAGGCCGCATTCCGACGAGCACCATGACTATCGCGGGTACGCAGGCCGGGTGAACGGCGGGGTCTTTCATGTGGGACAGCCCGTGGTGGTGCTGCCCTCCGGGCTCCACTCCCGGATCCGGTCCATCGACACCTTTCACGGCCCATTGCCGGAGGCTTTTCCGCCCATGTCGGTGTCCATCACCCTGGAAGATGACATTGACGTAAGCCGGGGGGATGTCATCGTCCCCGAGACTAACCAGCCCGAGCTCAGCCAGGATATCGATTGCATGATGTGCTGGCTGAACCAGAAAGGGCCCCGGCCCGGCGCAAAATACGTCCTGCGCCATACCACCCGGGAGGTCCGCTCGATGATGAAGGAGATCTATCACAAGATCAACATCAATACCCTGGAGACCATCGCGGAGGATAAAGAGATCGCCATGAACGATATTTTCAAGGTGCGGCTAAGAACCACCCAGCCCCTGGCCTACGACGGATACCGCAGGAACCGCCAGACGGGCAGCCTGATCCTGATCGACGAGACGACCAACGAAACGGTGGCCGCCGGCATGATTGCCTGAGGGCGCCGACCGATATAGCCTTTTGATCTTTCCCGGACCTCGGTCCGGGATTTTTGTTTTTGGGCAAAAGATTTCCCGGACATGGTCCAGATTTTTGTATTTTCAGGACAACCAAACTTTAACCTATGAACCTTGTACCCCGGGCTAAGGCCATGATCCTGTCTCCCAAATCGGAATGGGAGATTGTCAAGACGGAACCCGCTACCTTTCGGGAGGTCATCATCTCTTATGTGCTTCCCCTCGCGCTGATCGCCTCCCTGGCCGCCCTCATCGGCTACTGGCTGATCGGCACCCACGTCATCACCCTGCATATGATTGGACTTCGCTGGGGCCTGTACTACAGCATCATGCGATTCATCCAGTACATCCTGGTCGTGGCCATCGCCGCGGTGGTGGTGGACGCCCTGGCTACCTCCTTTGGATCAGAGAAAAACCTACACAAGTCGGCCCAGCTGGTGGGATATGCCTACACGCCGGTGCTGGTCGGCGGTTTCCTGTCTATCGTGCCTGCCATTGGCTTTTTGGGCAACCTCTTTGGACTCTATGGCATCTATCTCTGGTACCTGGGCCTGACGCCGGTCAAGGGTACTCCGGAAGACAAAAAGGTCGGCTACCTGCTGGTGTCCATCGTGATCCTCATCGTGGTGTACATCGTGATCGGCTGGGTATTGGGCAATGTGCTGATGGGCCTTTTCGGGCTGAGCATGCTCTCCGGTTTTAGCGTTTAGCAGTGGCGGATACCCTTCCACAGGCATCAAATACTTCCAATACCTCCCGGTGGTTTTTGGCCTGGCCCCCGAAAGTAAGGTGGAAAGCTGGCCGCTGACCCACCCGCCATTCCTTGGATTAGCGTTGGCTTCTCGAATTCCGGGAAAAAATAGTTCTGTGAAAAATTTATGTACATTTGTATGATATATTCATCATATGGACGCAAATCACTACGCAGAATCCTTCCGCCTGCTGAAAAGGGCCGAAAAAGTGCTGGCCGGAGGGGTATCCTCCGAGTTTCGGAAATACGGGCATCCCCATGCCCTGTTTTATACCCACGGCCAGGGCAGCAGGGTGTACGATGCCGATGGGCATGCATACCTGGATTTCACCCTGAGCCAGGGCCCCCTCATCCTGGGGCACTCGCATCCTGCCGTGCTGTCGGCCATCGCCGAGTACTCAGCCTCGGGGCAGCTGTTTGCGGGGCAGCATCTCCGGGAGCTGGAGCTGGCGGAAAAACTGCACAGCCTGATCCCTTCGGCCGAGATGATGCGCTTTTGCCTGGATGGGTCGGAGGCG
>CBINPH010000444.1:0-1837 GCA_966252445.1 uncultured Chitinophagaceae bacterium
CAGCCCCTCTACCTCAGTGCTCAGGGTTATCTTCAATTTCTTGTCTGCGCTACGGCTGACCTCGAAGATGGGATCGTAGGCGCTGGGGGCATAGTTTACCTCTTCCGCATCTAGCCGCTTAAAATGTTGCTCGACGCGACCGAAAAAGTCATTCCAGTTGCGCTTGGCTTTCGGAGACCAGAGGGCCTCGGCGATAGCCATGCCCCGGGGCCAGGTCATATACTCCGCGTAGCGCAGGTTGTATATCTGCTCCGTCCACAGGTTGGCCTGCCCGCCCTTGATGTATTTCGGGTCTACCCCGTCGGGGAGCGGCTCGAACTGGTAGGCTTTGTTGAGACGCAGCGATGCATAGACACGCGACTCAATGATGGGATCGCCCTGCATGTAGTCGAGGTAGGCGAAGGTGGTTGGGCTCATGACGACTTCATGGCCAGCTTTGGCGGCTTCAATGCCGCCCTTCATGCCGCGCCAGCTCATCACGGCGGCGTTAGGCGCCAGGCCGCCTTCCAGTATTTCATCCCAGCCGATCAGCTTTTTGCCTTTTGATTCCGTTATTTTTTCCACCCGCTTGGTGAAGTAGCTCTGTACTTCATTCATGTTCTTCAGCCCCTCTTTTTTCATGAGGGCTTTGATGGCATCGCTCTTTTCCCAATAGTTATGCGGGGCTTCGTCCCCACCCATATGGATGTACTCGAAGGGGAACAACTGGGCCACCTGGGTAATCACCTTGTCGAGGAAGACGTATACCTTTTCGTTGGCAGGGCAAAGGGTGTTGTCCACCAGGGCGATGGGCGGGGCGCCATGCGACCAGTCCATGAAGGGCTCGCCGGAGTTGACCTGATATTTGTCGGCGCCGGGGGTGCAGGACAGCTCCGGATAGGCGACGACCGCCGCCAGGCTGTGGCCCGGCACGTCAATTTCGGGCAAGATGTTGACGAAACGTTCTTTGGCATACTGTACGAGCTCCTTGATGTCCTCCTGCGTGTAAAACCCGCCGTAATTGCGGGGCTCGTCAGGGGTGGGAGGGGAGAAAGTCCCAAAATATCCTTCTTTCTTGACGTTCCATGCTCCCACCTCGGTGAGTCTCGGCAGCCCCTTGATTTCGATGCGCCAGCCCTGGTCGTCGGTGAGATGGAGATGGAGCAGGTTGTATTTGTAGCGCACCATTTCATCGATGAACTGCTCCACTTCCTTTTTGGTGAAAAAATGACGGGAGACGTCGAACATCAATCCCCGCCATCCAAAGCGGGGATAATCGGTAATGTCCACGCAGGGGGCCTCCCAGGAGACGCCGGCAATGGCCGAGTCGGCTTCTATCTGGGCAGGAAAAAGCTGCAGCAGGGACTGTATGCCATAAAAGAGGCCGGCGGGTTTGTTGGCCTTGATGACCATCTGCCGGGGCGTGACGCTCAGCTGGTAGCCTTCCTCACCGAGGGTGGGGTTGGCGGCCTGGTTCAGTTGCAGCCGCAGGGTGGCGTCGGGGGAGGAGTTATATACAACGGTTGCCGCCGACCCGGTGGCCGCCGTCAGCTTCTTTTTGAGGAAAGCCAGCGTCTCCTGTAGCTCGGCTCCGGCAGGGGCCTCTACAGTGATGTTTTTAGGCAGCGTAAAGCTGCCGCTCTTCGGCGTGATCATGACCGGCTCGGGGATGATGGCGATGCCGCCGGAGCGGCTTTGGCCAAACGAGCTGAGGCAGACGAAGCACAGGACCAGTAAAGCGATGCCTTTTTTCATGTTGTATGCTGTTTCAAAAGGTGGAACGGACGGAATGCGTAATGCCTTGCAAGATATGAATTTATGGTTATTCTGAGCAGACAGGTGCCGGGGCGCTCCGGCT
>CBINPH010000445.1:0-1830 GCA_966252445.1 uncultured Chitinophagaceae bacterium
TACCGCCGGCATCCGGGGCAACAACCCGGTCTATGTCCATGGAAAGCCGGCCCGTGTGGAGCCGGTAGGCCCTGACGGCTGGTATGCGGTTACCGACCGGTATGCCTTGGGGATCGAAGACGGAAAAATGGGTAAGGTGCCCTTTACCACCAAAACACTGTGGTGTCCGCCCGGTGAGGGTTATGCCTATTCCACGGCTTCCATGCACATCGCCTCCATCATGCTGCGCCACCTCAGCGGCATGGAGTTGCAAGACTATGTGCGCCTGCATCTCGCCGGACCCCTGGGTTGGGGTCGGTGGGGATACGGCTACCGGAACGCACCCCTGGTTACCCATACACCCGGTGGCGGCGGTATCGCGCTGAGAAGCACCGACATGCTGCGGTTTGGCTACCTGCTCCTGCACGACGGTCGATGGCAGGGACGGCAGCTCATTCCCGCCGCCTATGTCCGGGCCGCCACCACTGCCTCTCCCTACAACCCGCATTATCCCTACAGTTTTCAGTTTAACGTCAACACCCACGGCGAAGCGGAAGCGCTGCCCAGAGATGCATACTGGAAGGTTGGATCGGGTGGACACTGCCTGTATGTGGTCCCCACCCTGGACCTCGTGGTCTGGAAACTGGGCGGCCGTGACGGGCAGTACAGCAGCGCCAACACCGGCCTCCCCGAACCCCCGCCGCTGCGAAGGGCCGAAAAGCCGGCTCCCGCGGTGCCCTATACAGGCGACGTGTATGTGAGGACGCTGGAGATGGTGATCCAAGCCATCGTGGGGGCCGGAGCCCCTGCGGGCGCCCTGGAAGGGCAGATCATGGCCGACCCCCGCCGGCCGGACAAGCTGGTCTACAACAGGGATGACGACGGGGACGGCCAGCCTGACCCCTGCTTTATCTGCGGGCCGGGCGACCCGGAGGGCTTTCTGTACAGAGGGAGAAGAAATGCGGACGGCACCCGGAGCGGGGACCAGATGAGCATGATCCGAAAGCTGGAACAATACGGCGGCAACAGCATATACATGACCGCCGTGCGCACCCATGGCGGGGATGCCGCCGGAGACCACCGGAAGACACCGGCCGTCTATCCCGATGTCCTGCAGGACCCCTGGATAGACGGGGATCCCCGCAAGGGACTCCATGAAGCCCTGCTTGCTCAGTGGGAACAATGGTTTACCGAAATGGACAAGCACGGCATTGTCATGTACTTTTTCATCTACGACGACGGCATCGATGTGACGAAGGAGTTCGGATGGTCCCTGGATGGGCAGGGGCGCCTGGCGCCCGGGGAAAAGGCCTTCGTGCAGGCGCTGGTCAACCGCTTCAAGCACCACAAACACCTCATCTGGTGTGTGATGGAAGAGGGCCAGGAGATCGGAGGCGATTGGCGGCGCCATATCTCCGGGGTGGCTGCGGCAATCCGGGAGGCTGATGAATACGGGCATGTGATCGCCAGCCACCAGCTGGCAGGGAATGTGTTTTTCCACCCACAAGACCCGGTTATCGGGCAGTTCGCCGTACAGACCGAAGAAACCGAGGTGAACACGACGGCGGACCTGCATGCCTGGCTGTTGACAGCCCGGGCGCATAGTGGTGGTCACTGCAGCCTGATGATGGCCGAAGATGCCATACAGGGGAACCGTTCGGTTCCCCACGCCGACCGCGCGGAGATACGGCAGCGGAACTGGACGGCGGCCATGGCCGGCGCCTACAGCTTGGTGCTGGGCATGGACATTGCTCATACACCCCCCGCCTGGCTGAGCGACTGCCGCCATGTACAGGATTTTTTTGAACGCACGGCCTTCAACCGCATGCAGCCCCATGACGAGCTGGCGGG
>CBINPH010000446.1:0-1826 GCA_966252445.1 uncultured Chitinophagaceae bacterium
AGTTGCAGCGCCTGGCGTTTGTACGTCTGTAACCTTTCCTGGTATTCGGCCTTATCATCCACGAGGCTGAGGTAGTAGTAGGCCCCGTCCACCAGGACAAAGATGAGGTCTGCCGTTCCCTGGGGGTCCTGCACCGTGAGGACGCCCCTCGCCGCACAGTTGCGGATGATCTCTTCCAGCTGCTTACGCAGACGATCGAGCAGCTCCTTGTATTTCTTCCGGATCTTTTTGTCCCTGAAGGCCAGGGAATAACAGCTGTAGGAGACGCCGTCGTCAAACAGCGTATTCCATTTGCGGGAGAAGATATTGTCGATGACGGCCAGCAGGACCTGCTCAGGATCCTCAGTTTTCTTGTCCACCCGGTATATCAGCAGGTACTTGTCCAGGATATAGTCGATCAGCCCGAAGATCAGGGCCTCTTTCGTGGCGAAGTAGTGGAGGATGAGGCTGGGGTTGATGCCCATGGCCGCGGCCGTCTTGGCGATGGATGCATTTTCCAACCCTTCCTTTTTGGCCACCTTGTAGAATATCCGGATGATCTCCTGCTGGCGGATGAGTTTGAGGCTTTTTCTTCCCATGGGTGTCGTTGTTGAGGTGCTGACCCAGGCCCTGCGGCATGGCACCGGGCTGGCCCACCCAAAGTTACTGAAATATGAAATGAATATTAATTAATTGACTATTCAGTCAAAATAAATTTTTTTGTTCCCACATTTTTTTATTTTTACATAGGCATTAGAACAGTTTGGGAAGCTGCTTTTCCCGGAGCTATTCCTGAAGACAGGCGTTGATAGTCAGCATCTGAAATACCCCAATCATGAAAGCTGGGCAGCCGGAGACGGACCTGCCTGCCCTTCCTCCCCGGTTGTCTGTAATCCGGCAGCCTGTAGGATGGTCCCTGCCGGGAGTGTCCCGGCCAATCTTTGCCCATGCATCCAGTTCATTGTGTTCATACTGTTCGTTCACCGTTCGCAGCCCCCGCGACAGTTCCGGCGCGGCTGCGGAGCAATATTTCCGCGTATGCATCGCAGATCTTTACCCAAACCCCCATCCGGGAGAACGGCGACGGGCGTTTTGGCGTCCCTGTTTAGCGGGGCCATCCTCCTGTCGGCCACCTGCTGTTCCTTACTGTTGGCGACGCCGCTATGCGCGGCGCCAGCCTGGCGCCCTGTGGAGGCGCCCATCGATGTCAGCGGCACGGTAGCCGATTCCGCCACCGGGGAACCCCTCGCCGGCGTGACCGTACAGGTACGCGGCCAGGCCGCAGGCGCCACCACCGACAGCCAGGGGAAGTTCAGCCTGACGGCGCCGGAAGATGCGGTGCTGGTCGTATCCTATATAGGCTATGAACCCAGAGAGGTGCCTCTGAACGGCCGCACTACAGTGCACATCATGCTGGCCGCGGCGTCTACCGGGCTGAACCAGCTGGTCGTCGTGGGCTACGGCAGCGAAAAAAAGATCAACGTCACCGGAGCGGTGGACCAGATCTCCGGAAGAAAGCTGGCCGAGAGACCCATCGCCAACGTGTTCCAGGGACTGCAGGGTGTCAGCCCCGGCCTGAACATCTCCTACAACGGCGGGCAGCCCGGGTCCACACCCTCCATCAACGTCAGGGGCGTGGCTTCGATAAATGACCAGGGTGGTTCGCCCCTGATCGTCATCGACGGCATCGCTGCCGTGACGGATGACCTGCTGCGGCTCAACCCCTCCGACATCGCCTCCATTACGGTGCTGCGCGATGCAGCCTCGGCGGCCATCTACGGCGCCCGTGCGTCGTTCGGGGTGATCCTGGTCACCACCAAGGATGGCAGCAGCGGCAGCGGCATCCA
>CBINPH010000447.1:0-1814 GCA_966252445.1 uncultured Chitinophagaceae bacterium
AGGGTGTTCCATGCCCCGCTGTTGCATGCCCATGAAGGCTTTAGCCTATGCAAGGTGGTGGAAAGGGACGGAGGACGCAGGGCGGTGGCGCGCTATGCCGGCGTGCGCTCGGTCAGGTCATTCACTGACTTGCTGGACGACAGGGAGATAGACCTCGTGGTGGTCAACACCCCGGAGTATACCCACTATGACCTGGCCCGCCAGGCCCTGGAAGCCGGCAAGCACGTGATCGTGGAAAAAGCCTTCACCGTACGTTCCGAAGATGGACAAGCCCTGATCGAGCTGGCGGCGAAGCGAGGACTCCTGCTGAGCGTGTACCAGAACAGCCGCTGGCACGGAGACTTCATCACCCTGTCCCGCATCCTGGCGCAGGGCCTGCTGGGTCGCCTGGTCAGTTTCGAGGCACGCTACGACCGGTACCGGCCCGGCCTCCGGGAAGGCTCCTGGAAAGAAATAGCCACGCCGGGGACCGGCTCCCTCTATAACCTGGGTGTGCACCTCATTGACCAGGCCCTGACCCTGTTCGGCATTCCCACCGCCGTTTTTGCTGTGCTGGACATCCGCCGTCCGGGCGGCGCCGTGACGGACTACGTTGACTTGCGGCTCTGCTATCCGGGATGGACGGTGCGGCTCGGATCCTCATACCTGGTGCGCGAACCGGGACCCCGCTACTTGCTGCATGGCGTGAACGGCTCTTTTGTCAAGTATGGGGCAGACCCCCAGGAGGCCTGGTTGCAAGCCGGCGGTTCGCCCCTTGACGAGGGGTATGGCCGGGAACCTGCGGAGCAATGGGGGAAGCTGAACACCCGCTGGGGAGACCTGCATGTGGAAGGGGTGATAGAGACCGCACCGGGCACATACATGGGTTTTTACGACAATATCCAACGCGCGCTGACCGCCGGAGAACCCCTGGCGGTAACTCCCGAACAGGCCCTGGCAGCCGTGAAGATCATCGAGGCGGCCATGGAAAGCCAGGCCCTCGGGCGGCTGGTCGCGGTGAAACCCTAATCGCATGTCCCGGAAACATTTTTTGGGCCGGTGAATCGAACCGGACCCTGGTCCCTGATGCAGCACAGCGGCCCATGCCTCCGGCATCCACATCCCGTGGACAGAGCGGCCTGGTCCCTGAGCCTTCGTCGGTGCGTTGGCGCTCAGGTATTGGATCAACATCGCGATCAACATCCGCCCACAGCCGCTGCTATTTTCTGCCGGACATCTTCATGTCGGACATCTGCATCCCGGAAAGGTTGACCCCGACGCCATGGGCCAGGGTGTAGGCGCTGTTGAGCAAAAAGGTACCGCTGGTGACTACCCGTTCGGCCGGCTGCAGGCCCCGCAGCACCTGTACCCTATGCCCGTCTTCGGCGCCCAGCTGGACTGCTCTACGCTCGAAGGTATGGCCCGGAAGGGCAACCCAGACGACGTTTTCCTGCGCGCCATAGGTCACGGCGGACCTGGGGATGAGCACACCCCCTTCAGAAGCAGCCGCCTGCAGGTGCACATAGGCCAGCGCCCCCGGCTGTATCCGCCCTTCCGGGTTGGGGATGCTGATGTAAATTGGATGAACCCGGACATCGGTGGTATTGACGGGGTCGTGGAAAGCCATTCTCCCGGGGAGCCTCTTTGCCGTGCCGGGGAGCTCCACCCAGATCGTGGAAGCCGCCGAGAGAAGCGGCAGATCATCTTCATACAACTGCGCTTCGACCCACAAACTGCTGTCCCCGGCCAGCGTCAGCACGGCTTCGCCTTCCTGGACATCATCTCCTTCTTCCTTCCATTGTTGTATGATGTAGCCCGAGGCCCGGCTGTACACG
>CBINPH010000448.1:0-1813 GCA_966252445.1 uncultured Chitinophagaceae bacterium
GCGTGCAGTGCGGCATCATGGACCAGTTTGCCAACCTCCACGGCAAAAAAGACCAGCTGCTGCGGCTGGACTGTCGCGACCTGAGCTACGCGTATTTCCCGTTCCCCTTCCCCGACCACCGCATCGTCCTCTGCAATTCCATGGTGCATCATTCCCTGGCTTCCTCCCAGTACAACATCCGGCGCCAGCAATGCGAGGCCGGGGTGGCCCTGCTGAACGAGCGATTCCCGGAGGTCAGCCACCTGAGGGATGTGACGCCGGGCATGCTGGCTTCGGTGCAGGACAGCATGGATCCTCTGGTGTACCGCCGCTGCCGCTATGTCGTGGAAGAAATCGCCCGCGTGCTGCGGGCCTGCGACCTGCTGGAGCAGGGTGACCTCGCCGGCTTCGGCTCCCTGATGTACGAGACGCATGAAGGGCTCAGCGGCGACTACGAGGTGAGCTGCCCCGAGCTGGATGACCTGGTGAACGCCGCCAGGGCGCTGCCGGGTGTGGCCGGCGCCCGCATGATGGGTGGCGGCTTCGGCGGCTGCACCATCAATGTCGTGGAGGCGGAACAGGTAGGACCTTTTTCGGCAGCTATCGCGGAAGCCTACACCAGCCGCTATGGGCAGGCGCCGGAGATCTATGTCACCAGCATTGAAGACGGCGCCCGCGTCGTATAGCCTTCAGCCCCGCTGCGGGAGCGTCGCCGGCAGGCGGAACACGGTCGCCCCGGGGATGTCCAGCTCCGCGGGCTCAGCGCCCTCCCGGAAAATGCCGTATACTGCCGAGCCCGTCCCGCTCAGGGAGGAAAACAGCGCCCCCTGCCGGTAGAGCAGCTCCTTGATCCCGGCCAGCACCGGGAACTGGTCCATCACAACGGCCTCAAAATCATTTCCGATAGTCTCCCGCCATTGCGCCACCGGCTCCCGGATCAGCCCCATCAGGGAACGGGGCGGGGTGCGGGGCATGATCCGGCTGTAGGCCCAGGCCGTCCTGACCTGCAGCGCCGGACAGACCAGCACGACGCGGTAGTGGTCCAGGCCGCCGTGGGTCAGGGGATAGAGCTCGTCGCCGCGCCCGTCGGCATAGCAGGGGCTGTCCTGCAGGAAGAAGGCGCAGTCGCTCCCCAGGCGGTTGGCGTAGGCCCGCAACCGTTCGTCGGGGATATCCAGCTGGAAAGCCTTGCGCAGCAGGCGCAGCATGAACGCTCCGTCCGAGGACCCGCCGCCCAGCCCCGCACCGGTGGGGATGACCTTGTGCAGGTGCACCCGCAGCGGGGGCAGCGTGTGGTCTTCCAGGAGCATCCGGTAGGCGCGCATGCAGAGGTTGTCGTCCGGGGAGCCCGGCACGGGCAGGCCCGTGGCCTCGAACACCGTCTCTGTAGCTGGCACGGCTTCCAGGACATCGGTCAGCGGCAGGGGATAAAAAACGGTGGACAGGTTGTGGTACCCGTCGGGCCGCCGCTCGTGAATGCGGAGGCCTATATTGATCTTGCAGTGGGGGAAAACGACCATGGACGGCTCGGTGGTCCCGTGCAGGCATGCGCCCTTGGGGAGATCATTTCTTTTTCTTCTTTCGGCTGTTGATCTCGTCGCGGATGGCGATGGCCCGGATATAGTCCTCGCTTTCGAGAACTTCGTTGAGTAATACATCGAGTTCTTCCAGAGTCATTGTTTTGAGATCCTCGTGTCCCGTCGTCCCCTGGTCTTCCACCACAACTTCCTGTTTTGATTTCTTCTTTTTGCCGCCACCGGTATCTTCCATCAGGATGCCGGCGCTTTCCAGGATGTTTTCGTAAGTATAAATGGGACATCCGAAGCGTACGGCC
>CBINPH010000449.1:0-1809 GCA_966252445.1 uncultured Chitinophagaceae bacterium
CAGCGACGGCGTTGTACAGGGCCAGGGTGATGCTGCCTGCCTCGGAGGGACGGTGAATATACCGGTAGTCGGCGTTGGAACCGGTGAGCGACAGGTGGCTTTCAAACTGAAAGTGCTGGCTCATCTCCGGCTTCTCCTGGTTGATCTTCCGGTTGACCGAATATTGTCTGGTGAATTCCGCCGGGGATACCCAGGTGCCGAGGAAATCGGCGTCCAGGCTCACGATGCAGCGGGCCTGGTCAAAATGGTATATGGGCAGGGCCCGCTTGCCGTAGGAAGCCTCGTTGGCCAACAGCATGCCAGCCCGGGAAACGGGCTCATAGACGATGTGGCGCGCAGAGGGATAACGCTGGATGAACCCGGCAATGGCCTGGCGGATAGAGGGGCTCAGCACAGGCGCGGTGAGCAGCACGATAGGCGCGGCGCCGGCTGCGGCCAGCCCGCTCATCACCGCATTGTCCAGGGCGTCCCAGGTCGATTCTGTGCCCTTCGCTCTGGGCTGGCGGATCCGGGTAACATCGTAGAGGCTCAGCACGGAGGCCTGGACCCGGGCGCTGGTGGCGCCTTTGGTCACGGAGGACAGGGTATTGCCTTCTACCTTAATAGGACGGCCGTCGAGGGTCTTGACCACCACCGGGCAGTATTCCCCGGGGGCGGTGTAGGTCGAAGCATAGTAGTTGGGTACACCCGGCGTGATGCTTTCCGGCTTGTTGAGATACGGTATGGCCTTGTGCACATGGATCTCGCAACTGGCGGCCAGGGTGGCTGCCGCCGTCCCGAATCCCAGGTATTTGAGAAAATCCCGGCGCGGGGTGGCTGTGCCCAGAAGGCTCTCGGGCTCGTCGAAGGGGAGTTTCTCCGGAAACTCGTCCTGAATGGCCTTCTCGTACCCCTTCGGATCATGCAACTCCTCTAAACCTTTCCAGTATTTTTTTTGCTTCATATCAGACAAAAGACAAATTGTAAACGATTGATGTATGTGTATGCCGAGACCTTGTGCGCTAAAAAAGACCGAATCCGCCCAAGGCCGGATCCGTTCGTCAATAGTGGCATTTCTGGCATTGGGTGCCGCCCTGCATCTCCACGGTCACGCTGTCAATCTGATGCATCTTCAGCTGCTGCTCATATTTGGTAAAGATGGAATAGTAGTGGTTTTCCGTGAACTGAACCTTGGTCGTGCGATGGCAGTTGACGCACCAGCCCATGCCCAGGGTGGCATACTGGTACACTTCGTCCATGTCCTGGATATTGCCATGACAGGTCTGGCACTGTACCTGGCCCACCTTTACGTGCTGGGAGTGGTTGAAATACACAAAGTCAGGCAGGTTGTGGATCTTGGTCCATTCAATGGGCTTGCCGGGCTTGGTATATTTCTTCAGCTTACCGTCCCAGCCTGCGTAGTTATATAGCTTCTGTATCTCGGCCGTCCCGTCGACCATGCGTCCTTCCGCTGTGGTCAGCTGGGGGCCGGTGTACTGGTCGATGACCTTATGGCAGTTCATGCAGATATTGGGGGAGGGAATCATCGCCTGGCGGCTCTTTTCGGCGCCGGCATGGCAGTACAGGCAGCTGATCTGGTTGATCCCTGCATGCACCTTGTGAGAATAGAAAATAGGCTGCTCGGGTTGGTAGTTCTTGTCATACCCCACGTTGGTGGCGGCATCCACCAGGAAATATCCAGCCAGGGTGAACAGCACGATGGCGGCGATAAAGACATTGACCTTGTTCCTGTAAAAAGGGATCGGCTTGGGGTTCTCCAGGCCTTCCTGGTCGTTGGCGTCGAGGCCCTTCACCGCGGCGGCGATGACC
>CBINPH010000450.1:0-1785 GCA_966252445.1 uncultured Chitinophagaceae bacterium
GATTTGATCGGCAGCGCGGATCAATAGACCTCCAGCAGGCCGTCGGGCAGCTCAACGTAGATGACCTTCCCCTCGGTGTCTATGCGCTGGAGCGTGGACTCATTGAGGGGTATCAGCAGCTCCTTGCCTTCCCGATACACTTTGGCCAGGAGTTGCGAAGGCATCTCCATGATCTCCGCCACCGGACCCAGGCGGCCGGCGGCAGCGTCTTCCACGATATAACCCAGGTAATAGAGGTAGGAATCTTCCCGTACCTGCGTCCTGAAACGGGGCTCATCCAGGTAAACCCCCTTGCGCAGCATGCCCCGTGCCCTTTCCCGGGATTCCACACCCTCCAGCAACAGGTAAACTTCTCCCGGGGCCTTGGCGCGGACCCCAGAAACAAAGAAGGGGAGAAAGCTTCCTTTTCGCTCTTCTATAAACACCACGTCTACGTCTTTCAAGGGAGGTGCAGAGCCGCTTTCCCCCAAGGCATGCTTCAGGACCATCTCTCCCTTCCATCCATGGGTGGCCACGATGCTGCCTATGCTGAAATAGTTGCTGTCCATGCGGTAAAACCGAAAGCGGTGGAAATCAAAGGAGGAAACACCCTTTCAGGTATTTCCTCCTTCGCTATGATACAATGCGGTGTGCGCGGTCACTCCTTTCCTTCCTCCGCTACATCGGAGGTCTCGGCAGCCTGATCATCCGCAGCGGGAGGCGTCTCCGTTTCCGCAACGGGTGCCTGCTCCGCAGGCGCAGCTTCGGCGGGTGCTTCAGCAGCCTCAGCGGCGGGTGCTTCGGCAGCCTCGGCAGGTGCTTCAGCAGCCTCGGCCGGCGCTTCAGCTGGTGCCTCAGCAGCTGCTGCAGGAGCCTCTTCCGTCTTCTTCACGGGGGCCTCGGCGTCGCTCCTGACCTTCTTGTGGTGTTCCCGCTTCTTCAGGATCTTGTCCTCATGCTCAGCGTTCCATTTTTCAAATTTGTCCAGGGCGGTCTTTTCGTCAAACAACCCCATGTCCACGCCACGCAGCAGGTGTTTCAGGTAAAGTACCCCTTTGAAGGACAGTATCCGCCGTACCGTGTCAGTAGGCTGTGCACCTTTCTTCAGCCAGTGCAGGGCCCGGTTGCGATCCAGGTGGATCGTGGCGGGAACGGTAAGCGGATTGTAGGTGCCGATCTTCTGGATGAATTTCCCATCCCGGGGAGCGCGGGAATCGGCAATAACGATGTAATAAAAAGGCCGTTTCTTTCTCCCTTTCCGTTGCAATCTGATCTTTACAGGCATAAATAATAGATATTATTTTTGCGAGTGAACAATAAGTTTTAAGAGGGTCAAAGGTAAAACAATCCCCAGGGAAATCAAAAAAAAACCGCCAGGGACCCAGAAATGTTCGTCAACCCTTTATTTTTTCAGGCCAAACCGGCCAGCCTTCCCCGCCCCCGCGACACCGCTCATCTGCTTCATCATTTTCCGCATCTGTTCGAACTGTTTGAAGAACTGGCTTACTTCCTCCATGGGCCTGCCGCTGCCCTTGGCAATGCGCTTGCGGCGGCTGCCATCAATAGCGTCGGGATTGCTGCGTTCGAAGGGGGTCATGGAATTGATGATGGCCTCGACACCGGCAAAGGACTCGTCGCTGATGTCTGCATCTTTAATGGCCTTGCCGACACCCGGCACCATGGCCAGCACATCTTTGATGTTCCCCATCTTTTTGATCTGCTTCAGCTGACTGCGAAAATCCTCGAAGTCAAACTGGTTCTTGCGGATCTTCTTGCCCAGCTTCCGGCTTTCTTCCTCGCTGAACT
>CBINPH010000451.1:0-1756 GCA_966252445.1 uncultured Chitinophagaceae bacterium
TGTACCCCTTGTTTTGGTTGATGTGCCCCTGGCTGTTGCCATCTATCGCGACTTGTGGTATGGGCCACAAGACGTGATAAGGACTCATCGTATATTTATCTCCATGGTTGGTGACGACGCCCTGGCGGTAAAAGTTGTTGTGCTCCATGACGCGGTCGTAAAAGAAGTTGTTCTCTGAGAAGTTATCCATGGAATAGGTCTTTCCGTTGTAGGCCATCTTCCCGGTCTGGGCGAAGAGATAGGCCATCCGGGTCAGCTCCACTTTTCTGGGCTCCTCGTAATAGAGTTCCCGGGCCCTTTCATCCAGAATGGTCCCTATGTTCACGTCGGCAGCGCTGATGAGCGGGGCATGCGCCCGGGCACGGACGGCGTTGATGTCGTCGGCTGCCGGGCCCAGCTCGCCCTTCCAGAAATGGGCCTCGGCCCTCAGCAGGTAGGTTTCCGCCAGGCGGAAGACATACCAGGAGGTATGGCCGCCGCTGGGCGTGGAGTTCTCATGGTCGGGGATGAACAGCTTGTAGTGCGGCCAGCTGAACCAGCAGCGGATCGTATCGGTGCAGAGCAGGCCGCCGTTGCTGTTGTACTTCTCCAGGTGCTTGCCATAATACGGATCGGTACCCTTCAGGGAAGGCACATTGTAGATCAGGTCCTCCATATCATACCAGTTGCCGGGGGCATGGCGGAGGTCGCCGTCGTCGTTGTCCCAGATGGTGTTGGTGCTGTACCAGGTCGGACGGCAGCGGCCTATGCCCCGGCCGATCTCGGTCACCTGTTCGTACTCCAGGCTGGCGTTGTTCTTTTTCAAAGCATCGGTGGTGCCTTTGTGCCCCGCCGGCGTGTTGATGTTCTGGAACCAGTAGGGCACGCCCTGCCGCATGGTAGAGGCCCCGCCGCCATAGTCGCCGTTGTTCTTGTAGCCGTCCAGGTCAATGACGAGCATCAGG
Source organism: uncultured Chitinophagaceae bacterium (assembly GCA_966252445.1). Classification (GTDB taxonomy): domain Bacteria; phylum Bacteroidota; class Bacteroidia; order Chitinophagales; family Chitinophagaceae; genus CBINPH01. Next base: position 945 of record CBINPH010000451.1, read on the forward strand.
GCTTCCTTGTTCTCCCCGGCGATTTTGTTCTCCGGGCGATGCAGGTCCCAAATAACATTCTTGGAGGCATCATCCTTGTCCACCCCGAAGCGGTCCGTCATCAGGTGGTAAGTCCCGCCGTCGATGGCCTGCGAAGCGGAAGCGATGGCATCGTCAAACTTGCCCAGCGCCAGGTTCACCTTGGTCAGCAGATGCAGGACGGCACCCTTGCTGACGGTACCCTTGTCCACGACTTCCGGCACCCACTCGGCCGCAAACTCCAGGTCTTTTTTGATCTGCTCCAGGACCACTTCCCTTTTGACGGTCTGGAAATCCAGCTTCGGCCCCTGATAGATCTTGCCGGCCCAGGGACTGTCCCCAAACTCGTTGCAAAGATCATAATACCGGTAGGCCCGGTGGAAATATGCAGCGCCCAGGATGGCGTTGCGTTCCGCCATGTCTTCGGCGGAAGTGGTATCCCATTTCGGGATATCGATATAGGTAATCACCGTGTTGGCGTACTTGATGCCTTTGTAGCCTTCGCTCCAGTACCAGTAGATGCGGCTGTGGTCGGCATTGTCGGTCCCGCTGGTGATCACATCCGGGGTGATGACCAGGTTCAGGTCCTGGGCCGGGCCCGATTTGTCCGTGGTGCCGTCGACGGCGATGTCGGAGAACAGCAGCTGGGTGATGATCGGCGCCCCGTCCCCGTACCATTCGTAGCGCATGTTCCGCTCACAGGCCACCAAAGCCCCGCGCAGGCCTTCCGCCGTAGTGTAGGTGTTGTCGGGTGTGTAGAAATGCGAACTCTTCGGTGCGAAGCTCGTGCTGAA
>CBINPH010000452.1:0-1755 GCA_966252445.1 uncultured Chitinophagaceae bacterium
AAATTTTTAATGCCTTGTAACTGGTCTAACAAATCGCCTTCCACCTGCTGGCCGCTGACCGTCTGGTGCCGGAACTGACGGTTCAGCCCCCGGAGAATCTCATTCCAGAGGCTGTCATTGCCGATGATCTGGCGGATCGTATGCAGCATATTGCCGCCCTTGGGATACATGTCCCCAGAACCCTCAGCATTCACCCCGTAGGCCGGGATAATGGGGCGGTCATTGAGCACAATGCTCCTGTTGCCCCGGCAATAGGTTGCTCCGGCTTCCGGTCCGAACAGGCATTCCGTATAAAGGCATTCGGCATAGTTGGCAAAACTTTCATGCACCCACATATCCGCCATGTCGCGGGTGGTGATGTTGTTGCCAAACCATTCGTGTGCGCTTTCGTGAACGATTATGAAGTCCCATTTCAGTCCCCAGCCGGTGCGGGACAGGTCACGGCCCAGGTAGCCATTCATGTAGTGGTTGCCGTAGGCCACGCAACTCTGATGCTCCATGCCCAGGTGAGGTGTCTCTACGAGCTTGTAGCCATCCTTGTACCAGGGATAAGGTCCGAACCAGGCTTCCAGGCATTGCAGCATGGATTTCACCTGGACAAACTGATGCTGTGCCGCTTTGAGGTGATAGGGCAGCACATAATAGTCCAGGGTCAGCAGACCGTCTTCCCCCTGATAGGAGTCGCTGAAATGCGTGTACTTGGCGACGTTCACCGCCACATCGTAGTTGTTGATGGGATTGGACACAAACCATTCATAGGTGCAGGTGCCATCATCGTGCAACATCCGGTTGCGAAGCCGGCCATTCGACACGTCCACCAGCGTGTCGGGAACGGTGATCGCGATGCGCTGGCTGTCGGGTTCGTCGGCTTGCGTATCCTTGTTGGGCCACCAAATGCTGGCCCCCACGCCCTGGCAGGCCGTGGCGATCCAGAGGCTGCCGGTGCTGTCCCGGTCCCAGATGAAACCCCCATCCCAGGGCGGATGCCGGGCGACCCGGGGATGGCCGTGGTAATAAACGGTGACCTCCTTCACGTCGCCGCGGGGCTGGGCAGCCTCCATAGCAATAAAGTAGGCGTTCCCGTCACGCCGGTACTGCAGCCGCCGACCCTCCTGAATAACGCTGTCAATCACCAGCGGGGTCATCAGGTCGACCTGCATCTCCTGGGGGGCCGACAACACCCGATAGCGTATGCCGGTATGGCCGCTGATGCTGCTGTCCCCGGGATGGATCCGTACCTCCAGGTCATAGAAAATGACATCCCACCACGCCCGCTGGGGGGTATTGGCCCCGCGCAGGGTATCGGCATGGGTATACCGGGTCGTATCCGGGGGGAAAAGCCGTCCTGCTTTCTGCCTGGCGGACAAAGGCATGGCCATGCAGAAAAACAGCGGCAACAGGGCCATCTTACGCATGTCTATTGTACATTTGGAGGGGAAAGGTAGGCAATTTACGATAATCAGCTATGGCGAAAAGAAGATGGGAATGGTCCTGGGCAATACTCACCTGGAGCGGGCTGATGCTGTTCTGGGGCTGCCGCCCCGCGGGGCCGCAGCATGCCCAGGTCTTCCGCCTGAATTTGGCCGAAGGGCTCGAGACTACCGATCCGGCCTTCGCCAAGAACCAGACGATCATCTGGATGACCCACCAACTCTACAATACCCTGGTGGAAACCGACAGCAACCTCCGGATCAAGCCCTCGCTGGCCACCCATTGGGAAGTCAGTGACAGCGGACGTGTATTTACATTTCATTT
>CBINPH010000453.1:0-1744 GCA_966252445.1 uncultured Chitinophagaceae bacterium
ATATCCTGTTTTCGTGATAGGGCAATATTTCTCCCCAGGAGCTGATGCCCATAGTCCATCCGCCAGGCTCTGCCAGGGCTTCCTTAAGAGCCGCCCCCACGGTCAGTTCCGCTATATTTCGTCCCCACCCCCGGCGGCCGGCGCCGCCTTGGTAACCGAAGCCCCGGATATAATCCCTCTTCTCTTTCGGGTCGACATTCCGGAAGCGGGGCACATAGACGCCGTTCGGGCGCCGACCGAAATAATATTTGTCCTCGTAGCCCTCTACCTCGCCGCTGGCGCCGCAACGGAAATGATGATCCATGATGTTGTGCCCCAGCTCACCACAGCTGCTGCCCAGACCGCCGGGCCAGACATCCGTGGCAGAGTTCATCAGGATCCATGCGCTGTTCAGGGTAGATGCATTTAAAAAGATGATCTTCGCCTTGTACACATAGGTCAGGTTGGTTTGGGCATCCAGCACTTCCACACCTGTGGCTCTTTTGGCATCCTTATCATACAATATCCGGGTGACGATGGCCCATGGACGCAGGGTCAGGTTACCCGTTTTCATGGCCGCAGGAAGGGTCGAGGACTGGGTACTGAAATAAGCGCCGAAGTTGCAGCCCCATCCACAGCGGCTCTGATACTGGCAGCTCGACCGGCCCTCCAGAGGTATCGTAGTGTTGGCCGTTCGCCCGATAATCATATGCCGTTTACCTGCATAGTGCGCATTGATCTTGGCGGCCACGTCCTTCTCTACACAGTTCATGGCCATCGGTGGGGTGAACTGCCCATCGGGCAACTGCGGGATACCGTCGCGATTGCCGCTGATTCCGGCAAAGCGTTCGACATAATCGTACCAGGGGGCAATATCTTTATAACGAATGGGCCAGTCCACCCCGATGCCGTCACGGGCGTTGGCTTCAAAGTCCAGATCGCTCCACCGGTAACTTTGCCGCCCCCACATCAGGGAGCGTCCGCCCACATGATAACCCCTCATCCAGTCAAAGGGCTTCACTTCGATATAAGGGCTTTCCTTCTCGTTTACCCACCATTCCAGGTTGGTGATGTTGCCATAATGTCGGCTCAGCACCGGATAATCCATTTTGGTTTGCATGGTGGTGCGCCCCCGGTGCTTGAATGCCCATGGCGGCTGGGCACTATATTTATAATCTTTTATATGTTCAATATTCCTCCCGCGCTCCAGCATGATGGTCTTGAGCCCTTTTTCGGTCAGCTCTTTGGCCGCCCATCCGCCTGAAATACCCGATCCGATGACAATTGCGTCATATACATTTTCCGCCATAGTCTGTGTTTGTTAAGTTAAAAAAACCGCCATTACCGCTTCTCCGGCCCCCGTGTGCAAAACCGCAGTCAATGGCCACTTCCCTTTGTTCCCAAAGTTAGACAAACCCCTAAAAGTTCACAAGGGCGACCGGACAGACCCGTCGATCACCTTGTTGTACCCACTGCGGCCAAGGTCACACCCTGGCCAGCGGCGACAGGGGAAAGTTACCGACAGTGGCCTACCTCAGGAAACGGCTCGCGAAATACGGTAGCATGGGCCATCATCGCCGAGCCAAGTCGGCCAACTTGGAGCCCCCCAATCTCTCCGGGCGTACTGGCTGCATAGCCCGGTGGTCTGAACCGGATGCATCCGCATGGGTCAATAACGATTTTTAGCGGCGCTGCATGGACACCGTATTTTTGGGCGACTTCATATTCATCATATTGTTCATCCAGGGGGCGGTCCATCAGCACC
>CBINPH010000454.1:0-1709 GCA_966252445.1 uncultured Chitinophagaceae bacterium
ATTCCGGGACGCCATCGTCAAACGCTTTCAGAACTACCGGGAACTGGGAGAAAAAGCCATCAGCCAGCTCGGGGAACCGGATATCCACTGGCGGCGCATTCCCCAAGACAATTCCATATGCGTCATCGTCAACCACCTGCACGGAAACATGCTCTCCCGCTTTACGGACTTTCTGGAAAGCGACGGGGAGAAGCCCTGGCGGCAACGCGACGCCGAGTTCAGCGACCCCTCCGCCATGGATAAAGCGGCCATGGTACAGCACTGGACGGAAGGGTGGGATTGCGTCATGCATGCCCTGCTCGGTCTGGAGCCCGAAGATTGGGAAAAACAGGTCTCCATACGTGGTGAGCAGCATACCGTGGCTGATGCCGTGCTGCGGCAGCTGGCGCATTATGCCTATCATGTGGGGCAGATCGTCTTTATTGCGAAAAGCGCCCTGGGCGAGCGCTGGCAGACCTTGTCCATCCCGCTGGGAGGCTCCGAAGCGTTTAACCGGTCCATGCAGGGAAAGCAGCCCTGAGACGGAAGCCGGCGCGCCCGCGACATGATTAAGGCGCCATCCTGGAGGATGTCCGTTTTTGTCTATCTTTGGCGCACGCCGAAAAGCCTAGCGATGCCGCCACCATTCCCCAGATCCGGTATGAACGCAGGGTACCGCGGTCCCCTGCTGCCGGTCTTCCTGTCCCTGCTCCTGCTGGCCGCCTGCGGGCGTGCCAGGACGGAAAAGCTGCTCACGGCCACCGTATGGGCGGTGACCGATGTGACCCCGCCGCCCGGCAGCGGGTTCAACATAGAAGACAAACAGCGCGCCGAAGAGCTCAAGGAAGGATTTTACCGGGGGGCCTGGTTCCGGTTCCTGGCCGACAGCGTGTTTGTCGCCCACTTTGGCAACCGCACCGACACGGGCAAATACGCCATCAGCGCCAGCGGCAAGACCATACAGCTCTATCCGCGGCAGGGCGGGCAGATGTACGAGCAGCTGCAGATCCTCGAACTGACCAAAGACCGGCTGGCCTTCAATACGCTGCTGGCGGATTTTCACCTGACCCTGCACTTACGTGCCGGTCAGCCATAACCCATCACGGATATGATCTCTTTTCCCGGAACGGCGGACATGCGGCGGGACCCCATTCCTGCCTCGCGGAGCTCATCTCCCTCACACCCACAGTATGATCCATTTTGACAAGGCGCCGGGCCGCGAGGTGACCACGGAAGGCAGGCCACATCTGTTCTTTTCCGGCTTTGCCTACCTGGGCCTGGCGACCCACCCGCAGTTTCTCGCCTGGTTCAGGGAGGGTGCGGAGCGCTATGGCGCAGTGTTTCCGTCTTCCCGCATGTCGAACACGCGCCTGGACCTCTACGAGGCCTTCGAGAACGCCCTGGCCGCCTGGACCGGGATGCCCGCCGCCGCAGCCTTTTCTTCGGGATATCTGGCGGCCCAGGCCGCCGTCAGCTGGGCCGCCACCGGCAGCCAGCTTCTCTGGGCACCCGGTGTCCACCCCGCGCTGCAGCTGCCGCATGCCGCCCCGCCCCTGCCGGCCGCCGGCTGGCAAGCGGCCATGACCGGTGCCGTCAACAGGGGGCACGATCACGCCTATACCCTGGTGATGGAATCGGTGGATCCCCTGCGGGGACAGGTGCAAGACTTCAGTTGGCTGCGTAACCTGCGCCGCCCCGTCCGGCTGCTGATTGACGACTCGCATGGCATA
>CBINPH010000455.1:0-1697 GCA_966252445.1 uncultured Chitinophagaceae bacterium
GGTCCCGTAGATCACTTCCCTGATCCCCGCCCGCCGGATCAGGTAGCTGCACATGGAACAGGGTTCCACGGTGGTGTACAGCGTACAGGCCCGCAGCCTTTCCTTTCCCGACATTTCCTCGGCTTTCAGCAGGGCGATGACCTCGGCATGGGCCAGGGCAGGAGGCAGGCTATCCTCCCCCTCTATGCCTTCGGCCAGCACGGCGTCCTCATGGACGATGAGGGCGCCGACGGCACTGTGGCCCCGGGCGGCGGCCTGCCCGGCCAGCTCCAGACAGCGCTTCATGAATACCGTATGTTGCTTGTCTTCCATGTGCAGTAGTGGTCATGGCGGGCTGACCGGTGTTGCCGGCGGCGCACCTATTCCCCGGCAGGTCCGCCGTTCCCGTCCGGGTTTCGCTGAGCCGCATGGCGCCGGTGCAGGGTGGCCAGGGCGATGCCCTCAAAGGCTGCTGTCTGCCGCCCGCGGATGGCGTGGGCAGGCTTTTCCAGCCATGGCCGCCATGACCGTCATTTGGTGGCAAAGATAGGGCTTTGGCCCGCCGGGCTTCCCGGAGACGCGGCGCCCGACATAAAAAAATAGCGGCAGGCGTCTTTTTTTGGGGAAGAGCGCTATATTTACGTTGTTCACTGATCCGCCCTGCATGACCGACGACGACCTGCCGATTTTACTGGAGAGGATAGCGAGGACCGGCGACCAGGCGGCTTACCGGGACTTGGTATACTATTTCAGCGACGCGCTGTATCAGCTGGCCTTTCACATCACCGGCCATGCGCGCGAGTCGGAAGAGATCGTCTCGGACGCCTTCCTGAAGGTGTGGGGACAGCGGGAGAAGCTCACGGCGGTCAAAAGCATACGCTACTACCTGTATACGGTCACCCGCAACATCAGCCTGGATTATATCCGCAAATACCACAAGCACCGCAGCTTCAGCCTGGATGCGGCATACCTCACCGACTACCACATCACCCTCACCCCGGAAAACCAGCTCATCACGGCCGAGCTGGCCCGCCGCATCGACGTGGCGGTGAACGCCCTGCCGCCGCGGTGCAAGCTGATTTTCAAGCTGGTCAAGGAGGACGGGCTCAAGCACCGGGAGGTGGCCGGCCTGCTGCGCATCAGCGTCAAGACGGTGGAGGCCCAGATGAGCATAGCCCTGCGCCATATCCATGAGGCCGTCCTCGTCTACCTGCCCATGCCCCTGCGGACCTGAAAAAAAATCCGGCGCCGCTTAGGGGGGCTTCCCGCCTTTTACGTCTTTTATAAGGTCACCGACGGACACCGCATGCAAGAAGAGCGCATATGGCTTTTGCTGGGTAAGAAGCACAACGGCGAGATATCGGCCAGGGAACTGGCCGAGCTGGAGGAGTTGCTGCGCCGGGATGAAAGCCGCAACTTCAGCGCCGGGGTGATCGAAGAGCTGTGGGGGACGCCGCTGACGCAGCGCCTCCGGGAAGGGCAGTACCGGGAGTGCTGGGAGCGCATCAAGGGCTCCCTGGCGGTGATGCCGCAGGCTCCTGCACGGCGCCGCAGCATGCGCTGGGTGGCGGTGGCGGCGACAGCGCTGGCCCTGCTGGGCAGCGGCATCTCCTGCTCGTTCTTCGGCAGACAGGTGGGGTGCACCAGCCGCCCGCACCCCTCGCACACTAGCGCACTCGGCGTCTCGGCGCGCTCGCCGCACGTACACGTCGTGGGGA
>CBINPH010000456.1:0-1686 GCA_966252445.1 uncultured Chitinophagaceae bacterium
GGAGGTACATGGAATTCTGCCCCAGGGAGTCCTGCGTCCCGCTGAGCTGCTTGAAGCCGGAGATGGCCTTGGGCAGGTTGTTGGTCTGGTAGTAGCAGTAGGCCAGCTCGTAGACGTCCTCCTTGGTGAGCTCGTCGGCCCCCTGCTCATAGGCCTCCAGGTAGGGCAGGGCGCTGGCATAGTCGCGCTTTTCAAAATAGGTCTGGCCGACCAGGTGCTTGAGGTCGGCGTCATAGTACAGCTTGCCGGACTTCAGGTAAGGCTGGGCATAGGCCAGCAACTTGTCGAACTTGTTCTGGTAATAATAGATCTCGGCAATGTAGTAGGGGACGATGATGTCGTATTTTTTTTCGCCGACCACCTGTTCGAAGCTGCGCAGCGCCTCGTCGTAATCCTTGTTGTAATAGGCGATGAACCCGTAGTAATAGTTGGCGGGGATGTAGTTCTCGTTGTGCAGGTCCTTGATGTCCCGGAAAAGGGGCTGGGCCTTGTTGAACTGCTTCAGGTTGAAGTACGCATAGCCCAGCTCGAATTTCGCATGGGCGGCTTCTTCTCGGGACAGGTTGTCGAAGCCCGCCTGTTCGTAATACGGGATGGCTTCCTGCAGCTTGTTCTGGTGGAAGTAATACCGCGCCAGGTGATAGCTCGCCATCTGCCTGCGGGCGTTGTTGTCCGCCTGGCTGATGTACTCGCGCGTCAGCCGTTCCCCTTCGGGCTGTTGCAGCTTCAGCGCGCAGAGGTCGTAATAGTACTGGGCATCCTGCAGGGTCAGCTGCCGGTCCGAGGCCTGAAAATAGCCGATGTCCTCAATAATCTGCCGGAACATGGGCTGCGAAACCGCATATTTGCCCTGCTGGAAATATTCCTGCGCCTGCTTGAAGGTGAAATCCTTGTCGGTATAAATGCTGGACTGCTGGGCGCCTGCCAGACCGGGCAGCAGCAAAAGGGCTGCCGCACACCATCCTGTCAGGTCCGGGTGCCGGGTCACGCAGCGGTGGAGCAAAGCGGAAAAATATCGGGTCATGTTGTACAATTCTGTCTGAGATGGCTATCGCAATTAAACGCCATTTACCAAGGTTTATTTTTTTGAGATCCGGCGGAGCATTTTGAATGTGGACAAAGATAACGGATTCCACGGTTAATCCTAATGCCACCGGGCTACCGCTGATCATGTGGGGCGATGAAAAATCAGTGGTTTATTTGTTATTTTCGCAACCTTAAACGGATATCCATGAGGAACCTCATATCCACGAAATTTTCCCAAGGGGGCGTGCATCTCAGCCTCCTGCTGTTGCGGCTGGGCCTGGGCCTGATGTTGCTGCTCGGCCATGGCTGGTCCAAGCTGCTGCATTTTACGCAGATGGCCCCGCACTTCAGCGATCCGCTCCATATAGGCAGCATGGTGTCCCTCACGCTGACGGTCTTCTCGGAGGTGTTCTGCGCCGCTTTCGTGGTGCTGGGCTTGTTCACCCGTCTGGCCGTGATCCCGATGATCCTCCAGATGATCGTGATCGTTTTCATGGTCCATGCCCCCGACGGCTTCATGCGCCAGGAGCTGCCGGCGCACTATCTCATCGGCTTCCTGGTGCTGCTGATCCTCGGCCCCTGCAAAATTTCCATTGACGGCATGTACTCCAGCAAATGATACCGCCCCTGTCCCCATGCTGATCACCAATACGCAGATCC
>CBINPH010000457.1:0-1682 GCA_966252445.1 uncultured Chitinophagaceae bacterium
TGGGATAGCTGATCTCCACCTTCATCATGAAGCGGTCCACCTGCGCCTCGGGCAGCTGGTAGGTGCCCTCCTGCTCGATGGGGTTCTGGGTAGCCAGCACCAGGAAAGGCTCTTCCAGGGGGAAGGTGCTCTCCCCGATGGTCACCTGCTTCTCCTGCATAGCCTCCAGCAGGGCACTCTGCACCTTGGCGGGGGCGCGGTTGATCTCGTCGGCCAGGATGAAGTTGGCGAAGATGGGACCCTTGCGGACCACGAACTCGTTCTTCTGCTGGTTGTATATCATGGTGCCCACCACGTCGGCAGGCAGCAGGTCGGGGGTGAACTGTATGCGGCTGAAGCGGCCGTGGATGGCGGCCGACAGACTTTTGATGGCCAGGGTCTTGGCGAGGCCGGGCACGCCCTCCAGCAACACATGCCCCTGGGCCAGCAGACCGATCAGCAGACGCTCGGTCATGTATTTCTGTCCGACGATGACCTTGCCCAGCTCCAGGGTAAGCAGGTCCACGAAGGCGCTGGCCTCGTGGATGCGCTCGTTGAGCACTTTGATGTCCGACCCGATTGACTCCATGTTGCGTTTTTTTAAGCGCACTAAAATAGAAAAAAGATCGCTTGCAAAGGTGCCGTTCTGCGTACAGCCTTGCTGTTAAAGCTATGTTAAATCGCGCCAGCAGCGAATTCCAGCGATCCATGCGTTCCATTTCCGCCGGAAAAGACAACGAAATATAACAGTATCTTTGCCGCGTGACGACGATGGACAACACGCTGGTAGAGAAGTGGAGGCAGATAGAGGCCCGCCTGCGGGAGCGCTTCGGCAAGCGACCCAACATGGAAGCCGTGCTCTTCCTCATCGGCATCCAGGAACTGGGACAGGGGAGCAAAAAGTTTACCAAAGAGCAGAAGCAGGACCTGATGCATATTGCCACCTGCACCCTGCTTGCCCAAAGCGGCTATTTTATCTGTGAAGGCCGTGATGAGGACGGATGGCCTCATTTCCGGGCCGTTAAACCGGTTCCGGACATGAACCTGAGGGAGCAAACGGCTTTGCTCAAAGAACATATCATACGCTATTTTGAATCCTACGGCTGGGATACCACTCCTCCAGAGCCTGGCCCAGGGCATTGAGCCCTGGTCACAGGCCCCCCATGCCTATGGGGTGGTGCTGCTCATCGGCATTACCGTAGGTTTCCTATCGGGTTTATTGGGAAAGGGAGGCAGCGCCATTGCGACGCCCTGCCTGCAGATCTTCGCCGGCGTGCCGGCGTTTTTCGCGCTGGCCTCGCCCCTGCCTTCGACCATCCCGACCACGCTGTCGGCCTCCCTGGCCTATCACCGCAAGAAGCTGCTGCAGCGCCGCGTCATCGGCTGGTCGCTGGCGGTGGGCATCCCGGCCACCATCTTCGGCTCGCTGGCGAGCCGCTGGGTGGGGGGCCAGGCCCTGATGGTGATGACGGCGCTGTTCGTCTGCGGGCTGGGCCTGTCCTTCGTCGTCCCCATGGCGCTGTCGCGCCACAAGCTGCGCCGGGATAAGGCCGAAGCGGCATCCACCGGGCGCATCATTGGCATCGCCCTGCTGGTGGGCCTGCTCTCGGGGCTGCTGGCCAACGGAGGAGGTATCCTCTTCGCCCCCCTGTTCATCCGCGTGCTGCGCATGCCCGTCAAGCAGGCGCTGGCCTGCTCCCTGG
>CBINPH010000458.1:0-1677 GCA_966252445.1 uncultured Chitinophagaceae bacterium
GCTACTCCGGCTTCTGGTGCCTCGTGGGCGTATTGCTCGCATCGGCGCACCGAACCAGAACCCCGGAGCGTAGTGCGTGTCTGCTTTCCACGCCGCTTCACTGATCTTGCTGGCGAGGCGGGCTCTCCGGAGCCCGGACGCGCCCGCTGCGCCCGCAGTCCCATGCCGACGAGAAAGAAAAAGAAAAGCGCCGTGACGATCACTGCGGGGATGATCACTGCCAGGGATATGCGTGCATATTCCATACCTGAGGGCGTCCGCATCAGCATCAGGGACCCGATGAGCAGGGATATCACCCCGCCGGCACCCAGTATCCCATGGCTGACGATCTTTATTTCCAGCAGGAACAGCAGGATGGCAAACCCGATCAAGGCCAGACCGGCATAGTTGACCGGCAGGACACTCATCGCGTAAAAGGCCAGGATCAGGCTGATGCCGCCGATGACTCCCGGAAAGATCGCCCCGGGGTTGAAGAACTCAAATAAAATACCAAATATACCCAATAACATCAAGACATACATGATATTGGGGTCAGAAATTAACGATAGCAATCGTTCCGAAAAGCTCATGGACAGCTCCCGGATGCCAGCCTGAGCCGTGCGGAGGACCAGGCTGTCCCGGCCTGCCGGCACGCGCATGCCATCCAGGGAATCCATCAGGGCGCGGGTGCCCGCGGCCACCAGGTTGATGACTCCGGCCTCGAGCGCTTCCTGTTCGGTGATGGACACGCTGTGCCGGACAGCATCTTCCGCCCAGGCCGCGTTGCGGCTTCTCCTTTGGGCGATGGTCCTCATGAATGCCGCCGCATCATTGGTCATTTTTTCGGACATGACCGAGTCGGCGTTCCCGGGCAGGTTGACGGGATGCGATGCGCCGATATTGGTTCCCGGCGCCATCGCAGCCACGGAGGCCGCCATGGTAATGAACACCCCCGCCGATCCCGCGCGGGCTCCACCCGGTGCCACATAGACCACCACGGGCACGGGCGATTCCAGAATGTCGCCCACGATGCGGCGGGTGGAGGACAGCAGTCCTCCAGGTGTATTGAGGCGGATCAGCACGCAAGTGGCGTTTTCCGTCCTGGCGCTTTCCAGCCCCCGGTGTATATAATCTGCGGTGACCGGGGTGATAGCCTGGTCGACCTCAAGCGACAGCACTTGCTGCGCCCTGGCCAGCAGGGACAGGAGGAGCATGGGTAAAAAGAGGGTGTAGATCCTGTACATATGCAACGTCGCTTTTGGCTGGCCTTACCTTCGGTCAACCGGATCCGACGGCGCACAGCTGCCTCCCTGAGGTTGACTTGCCTAAGATAATGCATTTTACCGAGTCCCGGGTGTTCTGTAACCCGGTCGACGCCGCCATCCATCGAATTTTTAACTTTCACTAAGCCGGGAATTGAATATCTTGTTGCCCGAAACCTTAAAATGTTGGTATGAAAAAGTTGAAACATCTTGTTGTGGCCGTGCTGGCGGTAGTGGCGTGCGGCCTGTTTTCACGGCAGAGTTCCGCCCAGGACGGGACCAAAAAGCTGGGCTGGCAATTGGGCACCCAGGCCTGGACCTTTAACCGGTACACCTTCAGTGAAGCCCTGGACAAGACCGCCGCCTGTGGGCTGAAATTCATAGAGGCGTTTCCGACACAGAAAATCGGCGGGGGGGTAGAAGGGACCATGGTCTT
>CBINPH010000459.1:0-1667 GCA_966252445.1 uncultured Chitinophagaceae bacterium
AGCAAGTCAGTGAATGACCTGACCGAGCGCACGCCTGCATAGCGCGCCTCCGCCCTGCGTCCTCCGTCCCTTTCCACCACCTTGCATAGGCGAAAGCCTTCATGGGCATGCAACAGCGGGGCATGGAACACCCTGCCGGAGAGGCCGAAGGCCGCCAGGGCCGTACGAATGGGTCGCGGATCGCTTATCTGCAACATAAAGAGAACCCCCCGGGCATGTATTGCCCAGGAGCATAAAGATACGGGTAAGGGCAACTTTACGGGACGACCTGAAGCCAATTTTTGGAAGGTCTGGGCTCCCGGCAGGGGACCCGGGCGCGGTGTCCACCCGGCCCCTGACCGGGGAGGAACGCCTCCCTGCTCAGCGGGGAACTACAGTTGGGCAGCGCTGTCCCTGTCGAGATAAAGCATGGCCCCCGGATGGCGGCGCAGCGCCGTAGACGGATGGGCCGCGCCCACACTGCTGTGCAGGGTATGCCATACAGCCCCGGCCTTGTGGGCACCCGGCACGATGCAAAAAATTGCCTTGGCCTGCAGCAAGGCCGGCATCGTCAGCGTAACGGCCTGTTCCGGCACCTGCTCCAGCCGCTCGAAGCAGCCATCGTGCACCTGCTGCCACCGGGACACCAGGTCCAGTTCCACGGGCTTGACAAGCCGAGGGTCCAGGAAATCCGCTACATGGGGATCATTAAAGGCCAGGTGGCCGTTCTCCCCGATACCCAGGCAGGCGATGTCTGGCGGAAAGCGCCGCAGCAGGGCTGCATAGCGTTCGCATTCGGTGAGCGGGTCCGCGGTCGTGTCGAGATAATGGACCTGTGCGAAAGGCAGCTTGGCGAACAGTCGCTGGCGCAGAAAATGAGCAAAGCGCTGGGGAGCAGCCCCGGGCAGGCCTACGTATTCGTCCATATGAAAGGCATTGACCCTTCCCCAGGCTATGCCCTCCAAGGCCGTCAGGGCATCCAGGTACTCATTTTGCGAGGGCGCTGCCGCGAAGACCATGTTGACTTCAGGCTGCAGGGCCAACAACTCTTTGAGCCGTTCTCCCGTGTCGCGGGCCGCCGCTTCGCCCATCAGCACTCTGGTGTCGTAAATCTTCACCTGCAGTTTATCCACGGTCATGCCTGCTGTCTCCTGTAACATGTTCCAGCTTTGCGCTGCGGCGGCCGGCTATCCCGCTGTTCAGTGCCCATAGACGGTGTGCCCGCCCACGATGGTCCGCCGCACGCGGATGTCATCATCAAACAAAATGATATCGGCTTCTTTTCCGGGCTCCAGGCTGCCTAAGCGGTCACCCACGCCCATGATCCGCGCCGGCGTGGAGGTGAGCATGGGCAGGGCCTCTTCCAGGGATAGGTGTACGGCGCTCATCATGGTCCGCAGGAGCCTGTCGGCCGTCGCCACGCTGCCGGCGAAGGCGCTGCGGTCGGGCAACTTGGCCACCCCATCCTCTACGATGACCTGCAGGCCGGTGTCGAGGCTTCCCAATACGCTCTCCCGGACTTCTGTGCCCGCCGCCCGCATGGCATCGGTGATCAGGGCCAGCCGCTGCGCTCCCTTGATCCTGTAGGCCAGCTGCAGCAGGGGCGGCTGCAGGTGCACCCCGGCGGCGATCAGTTCCACATCCAGCTCGTCACGCAGGTAAGCGGCATCTACCGCGCCGGCATAGCG
>CBINPH010000460.1:0-1655 GCA_966252445.1 uncultured Chitinophagaceae bacterium
CCGCATACCGGATGCCCAGGTCCAGCAGTTGCTGGAGCTGGCGGACTGGGCGCCCACGCACGGGCAAACGGAGCCCTGGCGCTTTTTCGTGTACGCCGGAGAGTCCCTGCAGGCCTTCGGCAGGATGCATGCAGACCTGTACTGGTCCCATACCGAAGCCGGCCGGCGGCAGGCCGCCAAGCGCGACAAGTTGCTGGACTCCGCGGCCAGGGCCTCCCACCTGATCATGGTGGTGATGAAACGGGATCCGGCCTACCGGGTGCCTGAAGAAGAGGAAATGGCTGCCGTCGCCGCTGCCATCCAGAATGTCCTGCTGGGGGCCACGGCCATGGGCATCGCGTCGTTCTGGAGCACCGGCGGCATGGCCAGGCATCCCGCCCTGCGCCGGCATCTTCAGCTCGGGGAGGAGGATCGTATCGTGGGCCTAGTTTACCTGGGTTATACCGATGAGCCGGACCGCAAGGGGCAGCGGAAGATACCGCTCGCCGACAAGACGGTCTGGCACCATTCTTCCTGAAGCCCGGCCTTCAGGGCATCGCCGTTTTTCCTGCCGCCGCTGCCGGATGATGGCGGAGATATATCCCGAAGAGCGCGAAAAAATCCGGCGCCCTCAGCAGTTCTATGCGGGGGTCCAGCTTTTTCAATTCCGCCACCACAGCCACATACCAGCTGGGGGATTTTAGGATATTGCGGAACCAGTGGAAGGGCACGGGCCCCTGGCGCACCAGGTCCAGGATCCTCCGCGCCGCAGCTGCAGGGTCATCCATGTTCACGTCTTCGCCGGCCCGCAGCACCGGCATGTCGCCGTGCAGCAGGGTGGGTGGGCATTTCTGCGGCACGATGCCATGCGGGCTGAAGGCGGCATAGGCATCCAGGCCCTTCTCGTTGAGGCCGGGCGCATGCCCGTCAATGATGAAGCCGGTGATGCTCAGGCCCCAGCGCCGGTAATAGGGCTTGTTGTGGCGTACCCAGGCGTCGAGGCCGTCCGGCAGCCCGGAAATGGGACGCGGGGCCTGCAGCATGCCCGGCATAAGATAGCCGGCGCCGTTATCCGCCGCGGCAAAATAGTCGTTCTTCGTCGCCGTTTCCCTCCGGTAATCCAGGGCCATGGGCACCCGCTCGGCCAGTACGGGGCTGATGCACCACATCAGCGGCACCTTGCCGCGGTCCGGGTTGTCCCAGAGGGTGGGCGTCATCTGGGAGACCCAGGAGGAGGCGTCGTAGTCTCCCACGTAGAAAATGATGAACTGCCGTCCGCGGAAATCCACGCGCCCGTCGGCGGTGAGGTAGCCGCGCCGGGCGAGGTCGGCGGGCGTGGTCCAGGGCTGCGGGTATTCCTTTTTCAGGGGAAAATGCTGCCAGAAAGAGGCGTTGGCCAGAGCGCCGTAGTTGATGGCGTCCGCATCCTTGAAAGCATTGTAGGCGCTGATGATGCGCGAATATTCCCACTCGGTGGCCACATCCTCGTGGTGGCCGCCGGCATGGCCGGTGTACTTGAAGGCCCAGGGCGGAAAGCCGCCGATGTAGCACATCGTCTTCCCCTGGTTGCGTTCGTAGGCGGTCAGGAGCAGGGCCCTGAGGGTCTCGCGGTCGCTGCCCGGCCGCTGCAGGGTGTCGTCTGTGGCCGGCTCGTCGCCCCAGGGGCTGAGGTCGAA